>NZ_JBHIRS010000003.1:0-189025 GCF_042197365.1 Bartonella sp. AA168HLJHH
TTGACCTGTTGGCGCACATAAATCACCATTGGGGCTTCTAGGGACGCCAATTGTTCTTCACTCAAAGCCTCACCAAAGGGAAGATTGTGGGCTTCTGCATAGTCTGCCCCACCATCCAGCAAAGTTTTGACTTGTTCAATGGCATCACTTCCAGGAATAAAGGAACCTTTGCCCAAACCTTGACCGACCAGATCACGCATTTGTTTCTCAATCAGCTGCTTTTCGAAATAAGCATCGCCTAAGAAAAAAATCTCTCTGTCAGGATTGTAGCCAATTCTGTTCAAATAATAGGCTGAGCCATAAAACTTGCCAACATCAAGAAATTCTGCTCTAGTTTCATAAATGAAATTTTGATTGGGCAGCGTGCCCCCAACCCCACCCGATTGGGGCTTTGGTAAAGGGAGCCCCTCAGAAAGTTCCCCTGTATTATTGAGATCCACTTTTGGTATAAAGAGAGCGCCAGCCCCGGTTAAACCGCTTAAGGACTCCAGCGGATTGCCTTCAACGGTTTTTGCTTCAAAATGCGCATCCCCTGTAATCGAACCTTCCGCTGCCGTGTTATTGAGTTGATCGACCACCAGATTTAAAGTGCCGCCCGCTTGGACAAGACCAGGAACGCTCTCCAAAGCTTCTGAACCAATCTGGCGATCCTTGCCATTGGCTATATCTAAAGAAACATCGCGGCTTCCATCAGCTTTATAGCCATAACAATTGTCTGTATTTGCGTTACAACCCATATAGGTGTTTTTATAAGTTGTTGCACCCAAATTGGTGAGCACATTGGCGTGGATATAGGCATTTCCCCCTGCTTCTATAAGACTATAATGGTTGTCAATGTTATCGGCGTTAATGATGAGATTGCCGTGAGATTGTATCATCCCCTGAATGGTGGGCTTATGCGAAAACCCCTGCGTGACAGTTTCTTCTGTCATATGTGACTGATTATTCCATTGATACCGTCTTATATTACTTTTTGTTTTATCATATTTCCAAGTAAATGCCCTATAAAATGCTCCATCTTCCAAAGTTGCCGTGCCATAGGTTCCCTCTTTGTTAGCCCAAAGCTTTTTATCAAATACAAATACTTCCCTAGGTATATACTGGTGTGCAATAACTATTGTTCTATCCTCAAAGTGACCCTTTCCCCAAAGGTTGGGACCATCTTGATATAACATCCCATCACTGAGTTGATCAGAACCCTTTGGTCTTTGGAAAGAAATATCGCTATATTCCGTTTTTTCTGTGATGACAGGCGTGCTATCGGCTTCGTTTTTCAAGGTGTTGGTTTGGATATTTAAGTTTCCACCGGCTTGAATAAAGCCCGCTTTATTCACAAGCGAAAGGCTTTTTCCAGTACCAGCTGCATTGGTGAAAAATAAATTGCCTTCTGCCATAATAGCGCCAAAATCATTGAGCAAAGCCCCATCAACTTGTAAAGCACCATTGCCCTTTACATAAATTAAACCCGTTTTGCTGTTGGTCACATCGCCCGTCACGCTAAAAGCTAAATCATGACCCGCTGCCAATTGACCGCTATTTTCAAGCTCCCCGGTTTTGATGATAAAATCTCGTGCTGCTAAAACCGATGTGAACTGATCCACCATAACGCCTGGAGCAACAAAAAGAATATCTCCAGTCCCTCCTTCATCGGTAATGGCTTGTAGCCGTGCATGGTGAATATCAAGAACATTGGTGCTTTGAAAATCTAAACCACCATAAATCAGCGTGCTGCCCGAGACATAAATATGATCCGCAGTTAAATATAGCGTTTGCGGCGTGTAAATATGAGAACGATCATTGCTCAAATCCAGTGTGTTTGCTGTCAATCTCACATCCCCCGTAGCAGACAGCACATTCTCAACGCTGATCCCTCCTGATACCGAGGTCAGGGTTGCACTGCCATAGCCAATGACCTGATCATAATAAATGTCGTTGCCAGCAAAAAGTTCAATATTGCCACCACTGATAATATGCCCAACCTTTATACCCTCTTGCGCTGTAGCAAAAAGGGAACCTTTATCATGAAAAACAAGAGCACCTGTAGGGTTTGAAGGGCTCACCTGAGAGTGAACAAAATCTAAACCTGTCATCAGTGTGCCTGCATCAAGACTTCCCACCTTTAAAACGGCATCATCACCCGTCATCAAAGAAGAAAAATCAACCGCCCCACCATGAATGTCTGCTCTGCCATAGGCTAAAACTTGCCCAAAATGAATGCCGGCATGGGGGTCAACATGAATGGCAACATTGTGATGCGACAGAATTGTTTGGGAAACAGAGAGCCCATTATGAGAAACCAGGGTGATATCTCCTGCCCCATAAATACTTTCAGCAAAAATCGCACCTTGACTGCTCTGGAGATCAACATCCCCTTTTGTGCCAAGAACAAGGCTGCCAGCTGCTTGCGTGGCTGCCATATCAACCCCACCAGCTAAAAAATGGGCTTGTATATCACCACCGGCATGCGCCCTGAGATTGCCCCCAGCTAAAACAGTGCCACCAATATTAAGCGCTCCATCTGTTTCAAGTGTTACATCAGCGCCTGCGCCTAGCCCTGAAACTTGAAGAGCATGGTGCGAAGAAAGCTCCAAATTGCCCCCCGAGGTAGCTTTTCCGGCAATTGATAAAAGCCCATCCTGGGCATCTACGCTCAAATGACCTTCCGCGCCAACCGTTTCTAACATGACACCTTTTTTTGCTGCAATCGCAATATGCTTTTTGGATGTAATGTTCTCTGCATGAAGGGTATCGCTTTTTGATTGAAGAACAACACCCCCATGACCAAAAACATTCTTCAACGAGATTTTTCCGTCAGCAGAAAGATGCAACTGCCCCGCATTCGCTGCCATATCATGGCGCATGCGAACCCCAACTCCTTGTTCTGTTGCCACAAGTTTAATCTGATCCGCCTGGAGAGCCCCAAAAGCAGAACCATCTATCGCATATTCCGGTTTACCGGTAATATCGGTCAGTTCTTTCATTTCCCGCAAAGCATAATCAAAGTGACCCGTGCCTGCTGTTACTCCAATCTCTCTGCCCGCAACCGCTCCTTCAAAATGCACTGTGCGTGAGACAATATCGACAATATCAACCGAACCCTTGCCAGAAAAAAAATTGGCTCCCTTAGCGCCAAAGGTGATATCCCCTCCTCGCACCTGAAAACCTTTCAGAAAACCACTCGCATCAATTTCGGGTACACCCGTGGTTAAGGTCGCATGGGGCGTATTGATAAAGCCACAACCATTACAGCTTATGCCGTTGGGATTGGCTATAATCACATCAGCTTGATGCCCAAAAACCTCTCCTGGACCATTCAAGGCACTGCGCTTGCTGCTGGTCACTTCATTTAAAATCACTTTCGCTGAACCAGAAGTGCGCAAATGCGGATTGCCAGGCATAATGCCACCCAACTGCGATTGTCCCACTTCTTGCGCATGATTGTTCCAAATAACACCTGCATTGCCAATATTAAAATCGTTATATTTATTGTGCGATAAGCCCTTGCCATTGGGGGTAACAATATCAATCGAGGGAACCCCATTGGGCGCTGCCACTATATCTGGACGATGGGCGGCATTCGCGTTAGGATCCACAGTAATTTGCGCCTGTAACGCTGAAGGGGCTAACAAACAAGAAAAACCAAGTCCCCCAAATAAAACCTTTTTGAGCATCGTACTGGAGACTAAAACACCTAATAAAGCTGCTCTTTCTGCTCTCTTTTCATATCTCATACGTTAACTCCCCAATAAAAAATGCTTAAAGTTCCATTGTTAATGTCATAAAAAATGTTCCTGATTTTTTGTGCTTAACTGTGCTCCAAAAAATACTGGAATAACTGGCATCAAGAGAGACCATGCCTCCCGCAAGCTTGACACCTGCTGTCCAACCGGCAAGCTGATCATTCTTAATCCCATACAAGGGTTGTGCAAAAACACGCCCATAATCCAAACCAACATAAGGGCGAAGTTCTCCAAAAACCTTTTTGAAGGTCGCGTGATTGCTCCACGGAATGGTGCGTAGCAACAAATCATTCCGGCTAAAAAAACCGTTATTGCCAAAAAGCAAACTCTCACGCGTGCCACGAACATTGGAAGCACCCCCCAACGAAATCTGCTCCGCACCCAATAAATTATGTGGTGAATATTGACCACTCAAAAGATTGCTTAGTATAAAATCCAAGCCCCCTACCTTAAAAGGCGTCATGACACTAAGCGTACCGGTAAATTTAGCAAATTGTGGCTCCGCATCCCCTGCTCCTGGCGCATGTTTCTTTACTGAATGAAACAAGGGAAGACCTTGCAAATAACTCACATCAAAGGTCCATGTCCCACCCAACATCTGGCGCGAATGCGAAATGCCAAAATTGGCGACGCTATATTGACGGCTGCCCACTTCAATCTTATTGCCAAGAAGGTAATTGTTGGTTCTTTTATAAGAAAGACCCAAATTCAAGGTTGTAAGGGAAACACTATCACGGTAAAGAACCCTGCTTGTACTGGCGTGCAACTCACTGGAATCCCCCGTCGTCTCAATATCGGTAAAATTGCCAGGGATTATGCTTTGGTAATTATAAACAGTGCCATTCAATCCAAAGGTCCAATAACCATATGGAATACTCACACTCGCTGAAATGTTATTGCTATGTCCTTCTTGCTTGCTCCCACCCCAATAATCGGGCTCACTGCGTTGATAGTTAAAATCCCACGCATCATTCATCCCTAAAATATTTTCTACCCTCAAGCCCGCACTATAACGCGCATAACCCGTGGAAGATTGTCCCATATTGTCATGAGAAACAGTAACCTTGAACGTTTTATCGGGATGATTGTTAATATTGACAATGGTGCTCCCTTCTTCACGCCCTGGAAGAAGTTCGCTTTGAGCGTGTGCTGAACTCAAACGGTTGATCTGATCAAGCCCCTGTTCAATATCGCGCATGTTCAGAACATGACCTTGAAGCCCAGGAAAAGCACTCCATACAACATTATTATAACGAGATGCCGGTGAACCATTATAGTAAATCTCTGAAAGCTTGCCCTCAATGACAACAAATTTGAGCGTCTTGCTGTTTTTGATATCTTGATCAGGAATGTAAAAACGCGCCGTTACATAGCCTTGATCCAAATAAACTTTGGTTAACTTCTTGATTAAGAGCTGAATATCGACAAGACCGATACATCTTCCAACATAAGGCTCTGTTACGGCTGATATAGAGCGCTTTTTGACATGATGCACTCCCTCAACAACAACAGCATGAATTGGAAAACATTGCTTCCCACCCAAAAGCGTTTCTGGATTTTGCTCTGAAGGCGTCTTTATCCTTTTAGGCGTTAAAGACCGTAATTTCTCAATTCTTTCTAATTGCTGCTTTTCTGAATACCTACGAGAAAAATTATCTGTTGGGGAATGAAAAATAGCTGAGGAGCGCGCATAAACATTTACACCTGTAAACAAGCCAAAGAAAACAAAAATGGCACGAAAAATTCTCAAAAGAGAACTTTGGCGTAAAAATACAGAAAACAATACAGATTGCCCCCGCTTTGCACTATTCATGAAGCACTCTTTAAAAGAACTTCATGGAACCGCTAATAAACCCACTCAAAACAGCCACTGCCCTATAACACTTTTAACAAAAGCACATGCCTCTGTGACCAAAAAAGTGACACCCAAAAACTGCTTTATTTTAACTGCTGAAGATCTCTCCCCCACATTTATATAAAGAAACCTCTAAACAAAACTGTTTAGCCCGTCAATGGTTAATACATCAATATCCCCATAAATATAAAGGATAAATTTGCTCAACCATATCCGCTTGCATTCATAGAGTGAACCTTCAAAAGACGCCTCATCTATGAGTTTTAGGGGTTTTGAGTATTTTGAGGGTTCTTTTTACCCCCCTTTATATATTTTTTTTCAATCGAAAAATAAAAATCATTATATTTCAATATATTAGCATTTTAGAGATACAATCTATATTAAAACACAACCTATAAATACAACCCGCGGTATATTTTTGAAGGTATTTTGAGGGTGTGAGAAACCTTCAAAACCTATCTATAAAATGCATCAAAATACTCATTCTGATATTTTAAAGCACATAGTGCATTTGTCTTTTTTTCATAAAACGAATAGCAGATTTCACTATTTTGCTGATCTGATCTCTCTCATAGGCTGTGGATAAACAGCATTTAAAAAACTTTTTGAAAAAATTTATCCGCTTTTGAATGACTTTACCTCTTCTGATACTCGCTATTTATTCTAAATGGATTTAATTGAATTCATTATTAAAGCATTAAAAGATTTTGCTGATATCAAAGCAGGTACCTTAGGCGGCTTTATTGAAAAGGAAGATAACCTCTCTCATGAGTGCAATTGCTGGGACTATGATGAGGCTCTTGTGTTTAAAAATGGTCACGTTTATGAAAATGCTAGGGTTTATGGCAATGCCAAGGTTTCCTATCATGCCAAGGTCTGGGGTAAAGCCTATGGCAATGCAAAATTAAACAGTCAAAGTAAAGTAAGTGTCGTTCCAAAAAAATGTAAGGTTTATGAAAACGATAATGTTGTCAATATAACTGATAAAACAGAATAAAAATAGATATGGGGGGCGTGCCTTTTTTATGGTGTATAAACGCATATAAAACGCATTGCTATAAACATATCATAAAAGAGAGAGTAAAATAAAAAAAAGCCGCGCCAAGTGATATGACGCGGCTTTCAAATAGCGATTCTTATTGATTAAAATGAATCATCCACAATGGAGTAATCAGTGCATATATACAAAACGTATCATATTGCAAGTGCTTTATGAGAGATATAAAACTTATCAAAAGGAACGTAAATGTTGCGTATGATCTTTAATCACTCATTTGAATTACAGAGCCTATAAACGCTTTTATGGCTATCAAACAAATTACTCAACATGGCAAAATTGTATGGTATGTACGTATTGGTCATGGACCACGCATTAGAATACGCGGTACCTATGGAACGCAAGAGTTTGTTGATAACTACAAAAGCGCACTTGCCGAGTTACAAGGGCTTATACTTCCTAAATCAAAAACTGGTAAACTTGTTGAAGGTTCATTTGCATGGCTGCTTAAACAATACTTTAACAGCTCTAATTGGCATAGCTACTCTAATACTACAAAGAAACAAAAAGAATACATTCTTATGAAGATATGCGACTCCATAGGAAATATTCCATACCAAGCAATTGAAAAGAAACATATCATAGCCGGTGTTGAACGGCGCAAAGATACACCAGCAATAGCTAGAAACTTTCTGAAAGCCCTTAATGGACTTTTTAATTGGGCAATTGATCAAGGTCTTTTGGAAAATAATCCAACTTTAGGCGTCAAAAAACCTCCTCTTAAAAATAAAAGCGGCTTTCCTGTTTGGACAGAAGAAGATGTTGAGAAATATTATCAAAGATGGTCCCATGGTACCCATGAACGCGTTTGGATTGATATTCTTCTGTATACGGGCTTACGTCGTGGTGATGCGGTTCGCATTGGCTGGAAAGATGTCAAAGACAATATTATTCATCTCAAAACAGAGAAAAGTAAATTCCAAACAGATGTTTTTCTTCCTATTTTACCGGAATTAGCCAAAACGCTTGAAGCTGGTCCTATTGGAGTAGAAACATTCATTTGTGGTAAAGAAGGTAAAAAACTAGTTAAAGAAAGTTTTGGCAACCTTTTTCGAGAGACTTGTAAAGTAGCAGAAATCAAAAAATCAGCACATGGCTTAAAAAAATTAGCAGCAACACGCGCAGCTAACTCTGGTGCAATAGTATCACAACTCAAAGCAATTTTTGGCTGGACAAATGATGCTATGGCATCTCTTTACACAAAGAGCGCAGATCGCAAAAGGTTAGCTATAGAGGCGATAAAAAAGCTTCAAAAAGATGAGGGATAGAGGCAAAAAACTCAATAGAATCAAGATTCACCTTTTCCCTTATATTAGACATAACTATTTTATTTTACTTGCTTTTTATTTGCCTAATGAATATACTAACAACTTCATGACATTGGTAAAATTATCCGGCGGGCTATTATTAAAAGAATCAGAAAGTTTTTTGTAAAATTCTTTCCACAAACATTTTTTTCAATAAAGCCACCTAATTAATCAGCCTTAACTTTAGCAAAGATATAAGGCATGTGTTTCATTTATTAAAGCAAATTCTTTTCTTTCAAAAGGTTATAGCCTTCTATCTAACAGCGTTTTTGCTGTAAAATTCAAATTATCTATCTACTCAACTAAAGAACTTTTATTGTTTAGCTTTTGTGCTTTTTTCAAAGAGATGTGGGCTTTCAAGAATAAGCTTTTCTCGTGCTTTTTGTAACTGTTTAATGACTTCATCAATCTTTGACGGAGAACAAAAAGATTCTTGGCTATTCAACAAATGCAGCCTCTCCTTTCCCTCATATAAACATTGCATCTGAGATTGAAGTATTCTAACTTCTTGAAAAAAAAGACGTCCTGTTTCCTTAAAACCATTATTAAGTGCAAAAAGTTGATCAGAAATGGATAGCAGAATTTGTTTTAAAAAACGCTCATTTTCTTGGCGTTTACGATATTCTAAAATAAGAGCATGGCTTATCTCATCTAACTGTTTTTTTGTAGAATCAATTTGACGCAATAAATTTGGTTTTTCCCCCATATCACCTTTTCTCACCTTCACAAGCATAGCATGAATGTCTAATAACTTAATTGCGGAATGAGACAAATAATCAACAACTGTAGGCGTATTAACATAGCGTTTCCGTGCAATCATCACAAACTCACCTAATGACTGTTTTTTACATTCATCCCGCTATTTATTTTTCATTTTACAAGACCATTCTAAAGAAAGTGCTAAAAAATATTACCTCCAATACATTATTCGATGGAGCCCCTTCTCTCTTTTCACGATCAACGTGGAATCCGTGGAGAGAGAAAACGTACAGGTGTATAAAGGATAAGATGTGTTGTTTTTTCCAACACACTACTACCATCAGCAAGAAGGGCTTGACTAGGTGACAATTCTGTACCTTGCATAATTGTGGAAGCCAAAGAACCTTCTCGAGAAAGAGCCATCAACGTTGGCGAAGATGCAAAGACATTGTGTGCTCCCCCATCCACATGAGAAAAATCAAGAACAGCTATTCCATTTTTACGCAACATTTCAATATCTGAGCCATCGCCCACACGATGATGTCCACCCGTAAGACGTCCTGAAACCGCAAGAGCTTTATCTGCTCTGGATACTAAAATAGCGGTTGGCTGCGGAAGTTTTTTTATATCATTAAGTTGGCGCTCAAATACATCAACATCAATATCTGGTGCAGCCATTAATAAACTTGTAATACGACGAATAGGCCTATATTTTCCCTGTAACGCTAACGTTCTAAATGCTTCCATTATAACAAAATTGCCCATAGAATGTGCAATAACCGAAATTTGATCAGCATTGGTTTCACTAATAAGTGTTAAAAGCTCTATCAATCCGTCACGGGCAAAATTAGCACTGTCACGATCATAAATATAAAGAGGAACTGATCCGGCCGAAGGCCAAGAATAATGCACAGCGACAACATTTAAAGAATAATCGTGTGTAAACTGTGCTGTACGAAATGTACCATCTGCAAAATTATTATTATACCCATGGATAAAAAGAAAAATTTCTCTTTTTCCTTTTGGCTTTTTTGCTAAAGCAGCATTTAATTGCTGTTTAAACTGTTCTTTATTATCGTATTTTTGCAATGCTACTGCTGCAAAATACTTATCATGTGTAGGTTTATAGGCATTTATTTCAACAACTCCCTTTACATGTTGCTGAGGAATTCCTACGTCAACACGATTATAATGAACTTTATTTGATCGCTCTGCACCATAAGGTTGAGCGTAATTATTTTGCATCATACGACTCGTTGCAACATACACTGGAACGATGGCTTTTGGAGAAACTGGTTTCCCTTCAACTTCCCTTTCTACGGCAGTCATAGAAGGTGTTGCATGCACCCCATGCCAAAGTACAGCACGTGAATCACTACACGCTGATAATAAAGAAATACAAATAAGAAGTGTTAAATATCTCAGAATCATTATACTTCTCACTGCAACTTCACCCCACCTTATAAAAATATAACATTTCAAATGCATAGATAAAGTAATAAAAAACGAAATATTATTGGCAACACACCAACAAATAACATACAAAAAGATTTTTCTATAATGCCTATAAATCCCCTCTCTCTAACATAACTTCATCTCACTATGGAGAGACTCACTGCGAACTGGTGCGGTCGAGAAGACTCGAACTTCCACGGGTTGCCCCACAGCGACCTCAACGCTGCGCGTCTACCAATTCCGCCACGACCGCACGTGGAAAGAAAAAATCTTGGTTTTTAGCCTTTAACAAATCATAAAGAAAGGTACAAGCCAATTTTCTTTTTCTCATAATTTATTTTATCCGGATGCTTTATAACTTAATAGAGATTACGAGAAATATGGGCTTTACTATGACCTTTGAACCATCATCATAAAATGTGCTTGTGCCGCTTGATCTTTTTCATAATAACCATGAAAGTTTTTTGTAATTGTTGTAGAGCCCTGTTTTTGGATTCCTCTCATAGCCATACACATGTGCTCAGCCTCAATCAATACTGCTACACCATGAGGCTTCAGATACGTTTTTAACGCGTGAGCCACTTGCGCTGTCATAGCTTCTTGAGTTTGTAAACGACGAGCAAAAATATCTACAACACGTACAATTTTTGAAAGACCAACAATTTTTGCATTAGGAAGATATGCTATGTGTGCTTTCCCAATAATTGGGATCATGTGATGCTCACAGTGTGAATAAAAAGCTATATTCTTTACGATTACGGCTTCATTGTATCCTGAAACCTCTTCAAAAACTGTACCTAAGGTTTCTTTAACCGATTGACTATAACCATTAAAAAGCTCGCGATATGCCTTGGCTATACGTTTTGGAGTATCTAAAAGCCCTTCTCTATTTGGATTTTCCCCTATCCATAAGAGTAATGTACGAATCGCTTCTTCCACCTTTTCAATACTCGGACGCTTTTCTTCAGATAAATTTGTGTCTTCTTTAACAACATTACGCATTCAAAAACTCCAAGCTTACTCTATACAAAGCATTTGCTCCATACCTATCTCATTTTGTATAATCTCTATATAAGCGAATTAAAAGTTTAAACAATCACGACTTTCAAAATTTCAGGCAATAGCGCATGATTGATACTATCTATAATGATAAAATACTTAAATATGCTGCACATATAGGCAAAATTGGACGTCTTAATAATCCTGATGCAACATCAAGAAAACATGCACACCTTTGTGGTTCGACAATCACTGTAGATTTAAAAGTGGAAAATGGTATTATTACCGATTTTGCTCACGAAATACATGCATGTGTGCTAGGGCAAGCTTCAGCTTCACTTTTAGCATCTCATATCATCGGACAAACAACTCAAGATCTTAAAATATTGCGTGAAGTTATCTACCAAATGCTAACGCAAAATGGTCCTTCTCCTCAAGCTCCATTTGAGGATTTTTCTTGCTTACAGCCCATTAAAGACTATAAAGTGCGCCATGCAGCAACACTACTACCCTTTGATGCAATGATAGACTGCATTCAAAAAATTGAAGAAAAATAAATGTTCAAATCACAATCTAGACAAAAAAAGTTGACTCGGAATTACACAGGCACTTGGCAAAAAACACCCGGACGATTATTGGGTATTTTCTTAATACGTTTCTATCAAATAACACTTTCGAGCCTTATAGGTAATCAGTGCCGCCATGCTCCGACTTGTTCAGAATATACATATGAAGCGATAGCACGCCATGGGCTTTGGGCTGGTGCATGGATGGGACTCTTTCGTATCATGCGTTGTGGGCCCTTTGGAACAGATGGCTTTGATCCAGTCCCTCCATCGCTTGGAAATTCTTGCTGTTTTTATAAACCTTGGCGTTACTGGAAAATTTCTGACAAACACAACAAATAATCCTTTTCTTTTTTCACATGTATTGATAAAAAATTAGTCTATAAGCTTTTTACTCAATTTTCACGAAACCATCCGCAATCGTTAGCGGAATTGGATTAAGAGGGTTTTTTTATGTCTTGCTCTATTTCTCTTTTTTTTCCCGATGGTTCAAAACGTAATTACCCCGCCGAAATGACAGGCTTGGAATTAGCAGAATCTATTTCTAAATCACTTGCAAAAAAAGCAGTCGCCTATAGTCTTGATGGTATCACGCGAGACTTATCGGATCCATTGGGACAATCTGGTCAAGTAGAGATTATTACCCGAGAAGATTCACGCGCTCTTGAGCTCATAAGGCATGATTGCGCCCATGTCCTTGCTGAAGCAGTGCAAGAGCTCTTTCCTGAAACGCAAGTAACAATAGGTCCTGTCATTGAGAACGGATTCTATTATGATTTTGCACGCCAACAACCTTTCACATTAGATGATCTCACCGTCATTGAAAAGAAAATGCGTGAAATTATCCAACGCAATAAACCTTTTAGAAAAGAAATTTGGTCTCGTGAAAAAGCAAGAAAAGTTTTTTCTGAGAAAAAGGAATTTTATAAAGTTGAACTTATTGATAGCATTCCTGAAAATCAAGATTTAAAAATCTATTATCAAGGGGAGTGGTTTGATCTTTGTCGCGGACCGCACATGCAATCTACAGGGCAAATTGGGAATGCTTTCAAATTAATGAAAGTTGCAGGAGCTTATTGGCGTGGCGATGCCAATAATCCAATGCTCACGAGAATTTATGGAACAGCATTTGCAAATGAAAATGACTTAAAAGCCTACCTCCATATGCTAGAAGAAGCTGAAAAACGTGATCATCGCCGCTTGGGACGTGAAATGGACTTATTTCACTTTCAAGAAGAAGGGCCAGGAATGATTTTTTGGCACAAAAAAGGTTGGAAAATGTTCCAAAATTTGATCAGCTATATGCGTAGACGCCTTGATGATCATCAATATGCTGAAGTTAATGCACCACAAGTTCTCGATAGGTCACTCTGGGAAATATCTGGCCATTGGGGTTGGTATAAGGAGAATATGTTCAAAGTAATTTCAGCAGAAGAAGATTCAGATCATGGGAATGTTTATGCCCTTAAACCAATGAACTGCCCTGGTCATGTGCAAATTTTTAAACATGGTTTAAAATCTTATCGTGATTTGCCTATTAGACTTGCTGAATTTGGACTTGTTCATCGTTATGAGCCTTCAGGCTCTTTACATGGTCTTATGCGTGTGCGTGGTTTTACACAAGATGATGCGCATATTTTTTGTACTGATGAACAATTAGCCGATGAATGTCTCAGTATTAATGATCTTATTTTATCAACTTATGCCGATTTTGGTTTTAAAGAAATTAGTCTTAAGCTTTCAACCCGTCCAGAAAAACGAGTTGGATCTGATGCATTATGGGATCATGCAGAAAGTATCATGGAATCTGTCCTTAAAACGATTGAAACAAAATTTGCAGGACAAATCAAAACAAGCATCCTTCCAGGTGAAGGAGCATTTTATGGTCCAAAATTTGAATATACATTAAAGGATGCTATCGGTCGTGAATGGCAATGTGGAACAACACAAATAGACTTTAATCTCCCTGAACGTTTTGGTGCATTCTATATTGATAAAGATTCAGAAAAACGTCAACCTGTTATGATCCACCGTGCTATTTTGGGATCAATGGAGCGTTTTCTTGGTATATTAATTGAAAATTTTGCTGGACATATGCCACTTTGGCTTGCTCCTGAACAAATTGTTGTTGCAACAATTACATCCGAAGCAAATGAATATGCCCAAAAAATAACAGCAAAACTTAAAGCTGTTGGGCTTTCCGCAACAATAGATCTCCGCAATGAAAAAATTAACTATAAAATACGAGAACATTCTTTACAAAAAGTCCCCGTAATTTTGGTATGTGGCAAACGTGAAGCTGAAACAAACAGCGTAAATATGCGCCGCTTAGGAAGTACAAATCAAACCCTTTTATCTGTAGAAGATGTGATTAAACAACTCTCAAATGAAGCAACACCTCCAGATTTGCAACGTGTAATAAATGCATAATATCACGGAAGATGGTAATACGTTAATTTTTTACTATAAATTTTCAGTTTTGTACAAAATGAAATAATTTGATATTGTAGTGTGTTTTTGTTTCATGCACAATGACCTGTCACCAGAAAGAATAACGTGCTCTTTCTCTACAAGGTGGATTGGTGAAAAAGTTGAATATAAGCTATGAGCTGTTTAAATGCAAAAATCATAGACAATTGAATATTAATAATAACATTAATCTTTTACCTTTATAATGAAAAAATTCTGCTATTATCATGGATAGATCATTACAATAATTATAGAAACATCAAGCAAGAAAACTGAAAACAAGATTATATTTATTAATAAAAAATATGTAAAATTAGCTGAACAATGATATTTCTTATTCGTAAGATAAGCCCTTATAAAAAGGACAAGATATTGATTTATAATGATAATATATCGTTATTCATATTAAATAAGGTTTCGAATATCATAGGCTTCTCTTATTTTTAATATTTTTATGTTGAATCTATCAAAATCATTTTCTTGCACGAAACAAGCGGAATGAGTGCGTGGATAAAAATTATTGAGAAAAGACTTTTAAAATGCCTACAATGAACCGCCTAAAGTGCTAAGAATTGTTGCAGTCATTGAGAACAGGCTATAATTATAATGATGATGCCGACTTGAACCTTCATAAGTATAAAAATAGCGGTACTCAACGAGTTTACCATTAATCATTCACGAGGCATTATGGTAAAATAAGATTAAGAAGCCTTAAGAAACATCTCTTTAAAACAAGCACATGAATTGGTAAGCTAATGGCATCCTACATCCCGCAATCTACACTGATGAGATATTACCTTAATTTTTATAAAGCCAAATCAAAAAAAATGGCAAAACTCAGCGTTTATTCTTTCTCTTCTTCATGTTTTACCAAATAAAAAACTCGTTAAATATACACATACGATATATGACTACTCGTTGAACGTATAAAATTCTGGGCACATCCATAAAACATCTAAATATCTACGAAACACATATAAAATAAAAAAATATTATTATCGTGCTCTATCAAGAACACGCTTACATTCAATGAGTTCAAACAGAATTTCTTGTAACAATGCTTTATCAGTTTTATCTTTGTAAAGATTCACAGAACCGACAGATGTTTCTCCCTCATTCCTCATGAAACTCAAAAGCCCAAAAGAAGATTTCTTAGGCTTATTGCTAGCATTTTCAGAAGTTTGTACTGCATGTTTCTTCTCTATGACCACATTCATAGCATCAAGATCACCATTACCCAATGCAGTCACAAAAGCAACACCATTTTCTTTCAAAAGGCGTTGCACACCTTTTATCGTATAACCCTGATCATATAGTAACTGCTTAATACCATTGAGCAAATCAACATCGACCGGACGATAATAGCGCCTTCCTCCCCCACGTTTCATTGGTTTAATCTGCCTAAAACGTGTTTCCCAAAATCTTAAGACATGCTGCGGAAGCTCCAATAATTCCGCTACTTCGCTAATTGTGCGAAAAGCATCAGAGCTTTTATCCATTTTGTAACACCTTATTTAAAACAAAATAAATTACTTCACAATGACTCATTCTGTCTCAATTTCTCAACAAGATTAGTCAAAAATAAGACCATCATTGATACCTTACTCACCAGTCTTTTTCTAAAAAATAAAGACCCTTATTTTATACATTTCTTTAACAAATACCAAACATACCATGGCATTTATTTATGAGATATCATTTTTTCTGTTTTGCACGATGCGAATCTAAAATTCTCTGTTTAAGGACATTGGCAGCCTTAAACGTCACAACACGTCGCGGCGGAATCGGTGCTTCAACACCTGTTTTTGGATTGCGTCCAACACGTTCATTTTTACTGCGAACCTGAAAAGTTGCAAAAGAAGATAATTTAACCGCTTCACCTCTTACAAGTGAGTTGCAAATCTCATCCAAAACCAATTCGACTAAAGCTGCTGATTCAGTATGTGACAAGCCCACTCTTTTACAAACTACGCTCGCTAAATCTGCACGCGTTACTGTCTTACTTGTCATTATAACCACCTATTAAAATATTAAAAATTACAAAATGACTTATACGTTTTCTTGAAATATGGTCAAGTAGCCATAATTTACCAACGAATAAGAATTGCTCCCCATGTAAATCCACCTCCCATGGCTTCTAACATGATAAGATCTCCTTCTTTTATTTTTCCATCGCAAACAGCTGTTGTTAAAGCCAACGGAACTGATGCAGCAGACGTATTACCATGTTGATCAACGGTAATCACAACTTTATCTAGTGAAATTCCCAGCTTTTTAGCAGATGCTTCAATAATGCGCTTATTAGCCTGATGAGGTACAAACCAATCTAGTTGTGAAGAATCCATACCTGCAGCTGCAAAACAATCATCAACCACATCCGTTATCATACCAACAGCATATTTAAAAACTTCTCGTCCTTCCATACGCAAATAGCCTGTCGTTTGTGTTGTTGAAGGTCCACCATCAACATATAGCTTATCTATATAAGCACCATTAGAACGCAATTTCGCAGACAATATACCACGCTCAAAAGCAATACCCCCCGCAGTTTCTAGTGCTTCCAAAATAACAGCACCAGCACCATCACCAAACAATACACATGTCGTACGATCTTCCCAATCTAAAATTCGAGAAAATGTATCGGATCCAATAACTAAAATTCTTTTAGCTCCCCCACACCGTAAATAAGAATCTCCTGTTGTTAAAGCAAAAATAAAACCAGAGCAAACAGCTTGAATATCAAAAGCAAATCCATGGCTCATTCCCAAAGCATGCTGAATTTCAACAGCAGAAGCAGGAAAAGTACGATTCGGGGTGGACGTTGCTAAAATAATACAATCGATGTCTTTTATTGTTAAACCAGCATTTGTAAGTGCTGCTTGCGCAGCCTCAACTCCTAAAGAAACAGTTGTTTCATTTTCACTGGCAATATAACGTTGGCGTATTCCTGTACGCTGAACAATCCATGAATCTGACGTTTCAACAAACTTTGCAATCTCTTCATTTGATAAACTTCTTTTCGGCAAAGCACTTCCTACACCACGTATAATTGACCGAATCATTCAGCTCTTACCTTTTCTTCAAATTTTTTATTTCTATTATAAGAGCTTATCATAAGGACTCTCCATTCATCACCACTTCATCTTCTTGGTCAAAAAGTGTTTCTTTATTTTCATGAAATCGCCGTAAATCAGCCGTTATTTTTTGTAAAAGTCCATTATTAACCATTTTATAACCAACACGGATAGCAGAAGCAAAGCCATTAGCGTTAGCACTGCCATGACTTTTTATAACAACACCATTCAAACCTAAAAGCACTCCTCCATTCACCCTATCAGGATCCATTTTATGTTTCAGTATACGAAAAGCACCCCGTGATAAAAAATAACCAAGAGATGTTAAAAAAGAACTGCGCATTGCAGAGTTTAAAATCTCTCCTATCTGTCGCGCGGTTCCTTCTGCGGTTTTTAAAGCAATATTACCAGAAAACCCCTCTGTCACAACAACATCGACTGTTCCTTTTCCAATGTCATTGCCCTCAACAAATCCTTTATATTCCAATCCTTCTAATTGCACTTCACGCAATATCATTCCTGCTTTTTTTATTTCATAAAGTCCTTTAACCTCTTCCACCCCCACATTTAAAAGCCCAACACTTGGTCTTTCAGTGTGATATAAAGCGCGAAACATACCTGCTCCCATAACCGCCAAATCAACCAACTGACTAGCAGAGGCACCAATTGTTGCTCCAATATCTAAAACAATACTCTCACTGCGCAGCGTTGGCCAGATACCCGCAATACCAGGACGTTCAGCCTCTGCAAGCATTTTCAAACAAAAATAAGACATGGCCATGAGTGCACCCGTATTACCAGCAGAAATGCAAGCATCAGCTTCACCATTTTTTACCGCTTCAATGGCGTACCACATTGATGATTTACCACGTCCATTACGAAGTGCTTGGCTTGGCTTTTCATCCATGCGTGTATAACTTTCTGTAGGGCAAAAGCGCGATACAGAATCCAAACAGGGATATTTTTTTAAAACCGGACGAACAGCCTCCTCTACTCCATAAAATAGAAAATAAATATTTGATAAATATTTTTGTACAATTGCTGCTCCTGCAATAGCTGCTTCTGGACCGTAATCACCGCCCATGACATCCACAGAAATTCTAATCACGCTTGCATATCCCACATCTTTTCATTTACATCTTTAAATACATATTATGATTTTTGGCTCCTGAATACTCACACAGCACATCTTGCGAAAATCGCTCCGCAGAAAATACCGTTTAGCATACAATAGATATTTTTTGTATGTTTTTACAATCACTTCCAATTTTTCAAAACAGAAAATGGAGAGAATTTTCGCTCTGCTTCTTCTAAATTTTCAACCATATTCATCTTTATCCCTTCTTTACGTGGATAATGATTAATAGACAACTCAAAAAACTCTTCCATGATTGCGCCAATATCAATTTTATCATCATAAAACACTTCAGGAGTATCAAGCCCCTCCACATCTAAAAACAATTCCCCTGTATCCTCTGATATTTGGGGCTTCATCAAATTTGAATCTTCAGGAACAAAAACAACCTCAATATTTTCACAAAGGATATTTTCTAATGGTTCTAATGTAACAACACATAACTGTAGTATACGCGCTTGCAACAGACCTTTTATACGCACTCCGCGTTTTTTCCACGGGAAAATATGGAATTTTCCCTCACAAGATTTTACTTCAATTAAATCATGGTTCTGGGCTAAATGTGTACATTCTTTTTTGTTTGCACAAAAATGAACCCTTATACCTTTAGCAGGTAGAGAACGTACAGATATTGGATAAGCCAAAGCAAATGTCATTTGAGGAACATTTTGAACATTCATTGACAACTCCCAAACATAAAAACGTGTAAAGCACTATGTTTTTATTTATCTCAAGTATTTATGCATTTTTTTCTTTTCTAAAGAAATTCTATATGGCATAATTTACTTTATAACAGGGAAACTCAGTGTAAGCTACGGTAGATTAAGTTAAAATTAGAAAAAACTTGAGGTTGCCTTCTTGTCCTACATCTCAGTATAAAAAGGAGATACCATTGTTTCAAATGCCTCACATAATAGCCTTAATCAAACGTAAATTATTGATTGGTCTATCAATAGCAAGCATAGGAATGCTTGCTGGGTGTAGCCTTCTTGATTCTTCAGGTTCGAGCCAAATTTATAGAGAGGGCTATGTTCTTGATAAAAATGCTCTAAGTTCTATCTCTATTGGCTCAAGTCAAGAGCAAGTTCTTTTAACTTTAGGGACCCCTTCATTAAAAACAAAATATGATAATGAAGTTTTTTATTACATCTCACAGACACGTTATCGTGGGATGCAGTTTATGAAAACAAAGATTATTGATCGCAAAGTTTTAGCCATTTACTTCAATAAAAATAATCAGGTTGCAAAAGTTGCAAATTACGGATTACAAGACGGTCAAGTGTTTGATTTTATTACACAAACAACGCCAACTGTAACGAAAGAACATCCTTTCTTAATTCAAATTATAAAAGGCCCTGCGAATTTGCCACCCCATAACTAAATTATATAGTCTGCATACCGTTTCAATATTATAGGTCTGATAATATCAGATCTATAATAGGGGGATTTGTAGCTCTTAGAGACGGACTTTTTTTGCCATACTGTCGAGAACTGCATTAACAAGTTTTGGCTCATCACCTTCAAAAAACGCCTTTGCTATGTCAACATATTCATTCATGACAACTGCAACGGGAACATCTTTACGGTTGATCAACTCCCATAAACCTGCTCGTAAAATTGCTCGCAATATAGAATCAAGACGTGAAAGAGACCACTCTGCAGAAAGCTGTTGATGAAGCAGCGGATCAAGCTGCTTTTGATCTTTTACAACACCCGTTATAATAGCCAAAAACCATTGAAAATCAGCTTCAAGATATTGGTCTCCATCAATATCTTTTCCCAAACGATAAGCCTCATACTCAGCTGCCGTTTCCATCACCCCCGAACCCACGATATCCATTTGATAGAGTGCTTGAACTGCAGCGAGTCTTGCTGCTCCACGTTTATTGGCTGAACGCGAAAAATGTCTGCTTTTTATATCAGCCATATTTAACGATTATCTCCAAATCTCTTTTTTAGAGCGATCATACATAAAGCAGCTTCAGCCGCAAAACCACCTTTATTTTTATCATCTAGTTTTGCACGCACCCATGCTTGTTCTTCATTTTCAACAGTCAAAATACCATTTCCAATAGCCAAGTGCTGATGAACAGTTAAATCCATCAATGCACGACAAGAATCATTAGCAACAATTTCAAAGTGATATGTTTCACCCCGAATAACACAACCAAGAGCAACATAACCATCATACGATATCTTGTTTTGTTCAGCAAAAGCTATTGCACTTGGTATTTCTAATGCTCCAGGAACCGTTACAACATCATAACTCGCTTCAGCTTTTTGCAAAGTATTCACTGCACCTCTCAAAAGCGCATCAGAAATCCCCTCATAAAAACGTGCTTCAACAATCAATACGTGAGGCTTTTTACGTATCTCTTTCATCATAATGGAATTCCACAAAAAACGAATCAAAAAAATCAAGGTTATAAAGCATAAAATTCTGAAAACAATCAATAGAGTGTTGGCTTATTCACCTTCTCTTTTTAAAGTAAAAAGCTTTGCAGCATAACGAGCAAGTTGATCAATTTCCAAATTGACCCGATCTCCAATTTTAGCTTGTCCCCACGTTGTCATTTCAAGTGTATGGCGAATAATAAGAACATCAAAAACACAATCCTCAACACCATTAACAGTCAAAGATGTCCCATTAAGAGCAATAGATCCCTTATTAACAATGAAAGGCATAAATTGTCTTGAAACTTTTAAATAAAAGCGAATTGCATCCCCTTCATTTTTTTGATCAATGATTTCAGCCAAACCATCAATATGACCAGAAACTAAATGTCCTCCCATTTCATCACCCAATCGAAGCGAACGTTCCAAATTAACAAAAGTTCCTTTTATCCATTGTACAAGATTCGTTAAACGTAATGTTTCTTCCCACGCCTCGACAACAAACCAATTGGAATCTTCTTGCTTTAATCCTCGCTCTACAATTGTCAGACAAATTCCTGAACAAGCAATTGACGCCCCAATTGCTAAGCTTTCTATAGCATAGCGGGTAGAAATCTTTAAACGAATCCCCTGCTTTAAAGGTTGAACATCTTCAACACAACCAATATCCGTTATAATTCCTGTGAACATAATGTCTTACGTCTCCACTTATAAAAACGGTCATTTCCAAACATTCTTGTCTCAATCTCATGAAACTGCGAGAGATAATTTCCAAAATGAGGGGCTTCAATACGATTTTTGCCTAAAACAATGGGGGTATGAAAACATATCAAATGATCAACACAACCAGCATTCAAAAATTTTTCCCCTGTCTTGACACCCCCTTCCAATAAAACACTATTAATCCCATGTTTATAAAGCATCTGTAAAAGAGCAAAGGGTTCTACACAACCATTATTCATCTCGACCGAA
This sequence comes from Bartonella sp. AA168HLJHH, assembly GCF_042197365.1. Taxonomy (NCBI): domain Bacteria; kingdom Pseudomonadati; phylum Pseudomonadota; class Alphaproteobacteria; order Hyphomicrobiales; family Bartonellaceae; genus Bartonella; species Bartonella sp. AA168HLJHH. The sequence continues at coordinate 21,723 of NZ_JBHIRS010000003.1, forward strand.
TAAACAGACACACCATATTGCTCCAATGCATTTTTTTTGCTTTTCTTTGAAATATCCACATCACAAATAACCCATGTAGGAATTTTTATGGCTGTTTGGACAACTTTTGCATCAAGGGGGATAGATAAATCTGCATCCAAAATAATACGAATTGGTGAGCGCATCTCCATCCCTGGCAAGCGGCAATTGAGTTGTGGATCATCTGCTAATATAGTACCAATACCAACGAGGATAGCATTATTTTGAGCACGTAGAATATGCGTATGGGCATGAGAAAGTGTTCCACTAATTTTTACGCTGCCCTTCTCTCTTTTTCCAACACCATTATCGGCAGAAATTGCCATTTTAAAAGTGACCGCACAGCGTTGTATCTTCCTTATGCACCAATGCGTCCATAAGGATTCAAAAGCCTCTTCAGCTAAAATGCCCTCAACCACTTCAATACCCGCCGCTCGCAAAAGAGCAATACCATGACCATCAACACGCTTGTCACAATCAGTCAGCGCAACAACAACTCGAGAAACACCTGAATCAATAAGCGCATTCACACACGGCGAAGTTTTTCCATAATGCGCACAAGGTTCTAAAGTAACATAAGCTGTCGCTCCTTGAGCCAAAGAACCTGCCATGTGTAAAGCTTGCACTTCCGCATGAGGACTCCCATGAATAGCTGTTACGCCATAGCCAACAATAAAAGCCCCCACAGCACCATTATCGTTTCGCACAATTAACGTACCAACGGAAGGATTCTCACCTGTAAGACCGACATGACGTTCTGCTAAACGAATAGCTGCAGCCATAAACCGTTCATCTTGCACTTTTTTATTCATCAAAACGAGATTCTGTATCCGCGATACCCTTTGACAATTCATCTATAACATCGTGAAAATCGCTTGCATTACGAAAATCTCGATACACAGAAGCAAAACGAATATAAGCAATATCATCAATTCTTTTCAATGCTTCCATCACAAGATGCCCAATTTTTTCTGAAGAAATCTCTGGTTCTCCCAAACTTTCAAGCTGGCGTACAATGCCAGAAATTGCTCGTTCAATATGATCAGGATCAATATTGCGCTTACGTACAGCCACATCAACTGATCGCATTAACTTATCACGATCGAAGGGTTCACATCGTCCACTTTTTTTAGCAACCAAGAGCTCACGCAACTGAACACGTTCAAAAGTTGTAAAACGACCACCACAAACGGAACACACACGGCGGCGGCGAATCACTGCCCCCTCTTCTGCTGGACGAGAGTCTTTGACCTGTGTATCCTCATATTGGCAGTAAGGACAGCGCATCCTTTGTATCCTTAACGAGTGGTAAGATAAGAGTAAAGAGGAAATTGATTCGTTATATCTTTTACCTTTTTCTCAACAGCCATTTCAACGGCATGATTATCTTCATCACTTTTTGCACTCCGAAGACCATCAAGAACTTCTGAAATCAGATGACCAACTTGAATAAACTCTTTTTCTAAAAAACCACGCGTCGTGGCAGCAGGTGATCCCAAACGAATTCCCGATGTTATAGATGGCGTTTCAGAATCAAAAGGAATGCCATTTTTATTGCAGGTAATATGAGCACGTCCCAAAGCCAATTCAGCACGTTTACCTGTTAGATTTTTGGAACGTAAATCAACCAACAACAAATGATTATCTGTACCACCAGAAACAATATTAAAACCATTACCCTGTAATGTTTTTGCTAAAGTTTTCGCATTAGCGACAACATTGGCACTGTAACTCTTGAAAGAGGGACGCAAAGCCTCCTCAAACGCAACAGCCTTTGCGGCAATCACATGCATTAAAGGACCACCCTGAAGACCAGGAAAAATTGCAGAATTAATTTTTCTGGATAAAGCCTCATCATTTGTCAATATTAAACCACCACGAGGACCTCGAAGCGACTTATGTGTTGTTGTTGTTACAATATGCGCATGTGGAACAGGTGAAGGATGCACGCCACCAGCAACAAGACCAGCAATATGAGACATATCAACGAGTAAATGAGCACCGATTTCATCTGCAATTTCACGGAATCGTTTCCAATCCCATAGCCGTGGATAAGATGAGCCCCCTGCTATAATAAGTTTTGGCTTACGTTCTTTTGCAAGCTGCTCAACCTCATCCATATCAATAATCTGATCTTCTTGACGCACACCATAGGAAACAACATCAAACCATTTTCCTGACATATTAACAGGTGAACCATGCGTAAGGTGACCTCCAGCATTTAAATCCAACCCCATAAATGTGTCACCAGGCTGAAGTAAAGCTAAAAAGACAGCTTGATTCATTTGGCTACCAGAATTAGGCTGTACATTCGCAAACGCAGCACCGAAAAGCTGTTTTGCCCTTTCAATAGCTAAATCTTCAACGACATCAACAAATTGACACCCACCATAGTAGCGCTTTCTTGGATAACCTTCTGCATACTTATTGGTTAAAACAGACCCTTGCGCTTCAAGGACCGCTCTTGAAACAATATTCTCTGAAGCAATCAGCTCAATTTCATGTTGTTGACGCTCAAACTCCCCTCTAATTGCGTCAAAAATTGCACCATCAACAGTTTGTAAATTATCATTAAAAAAGCGCTTTTGTGCGTCATTTTCTTGCTGAGTCATAAAACACATTCCTAACATAAAAAAATAAAGTCAAAGAACGATAACACAGCAAACCATGCAAACCAAACATTTTAAACTACTTACACTCAAAAATAATGAGGCAAATATTTATCTTATTCTTTGTTATAAAAACAGCGAAAAACTTTCCTCTCGAGAATAGTAAAAAATGAGATTACATTTCTTTTTTTACACTCTTATTTGTTTACACCTTTTACAAAAAATATCTATAATCTAAAGAAATTCAATAATTTAATGATTAAAAATAATTTATAATGTGAAAAGCTGAATATAATAGGCAAAGTTAATACGAAGGCAAATAAGAATGCTAACCAAAGTTTTTATTGATGGTGAACATGGCACAACCGGACTACAAATACAAAAACGCTTAGAAAGGCGTACAGATTTAAAACTACTCTCTCTTGCTCATAAAGATCGCCATAATGTTCATCTGCGACAAGACTATCTTAATCAAGCCGATATTGCTATTTTGTGTCTTCCAGATGATGCTGCACGCGAAACGGTTCATTGGCTTCAAAAAAATAAAAACATTAGGATTATTGATAGCTCGACAGCCCACCGTGTTGCACCAGACTGGGTTTACGGTTTTCCTGAAATGACAGCAGGACAAAGAAAGCGCATCCAAGCAGCACATTATATAACCAATCCCGGATGCTATCCTACCGGTGCCATTAGTTTGATTCGCCCACTCCGTGAAGCAGGACTGCTAGACGCCGATTATCCCATCTCGATTAATGCAATCTCCGGCTATACCGGTGGTGGAAAACAGTTGATTTTACAAATGGAAAATCAATCTCAACAAAATATTCAGGGCAATTATTTTATCTATGGTCTTAATCTTGAACACAAACATGTGCCAGAAATCAAGATCTATGGACAAATCAATCAAACCCCAGTTTTTATACCAAGTGTGGGTCGTTTTCCCCAAGGAATGATTGTGAATCTTCCTCTGCATCGCCATTTATTCACAAAATCAGCAAACTGTTCTGATTTGCGCGAAATTCTTGCAAACCATTACGATGGACAAAATACCATTTTAGTTGCATCACAAGAAGAAACTGTTTCACTTGAAAGACTTAATCCAGAGTGTTTAGCCAATAAAGATGGTATGAAACTGTTCGTATTTGGAAATGATCGTGAAGGTATTTTTAATCTCAGCGCCATATTCGATAATTTAGGAAAAGGCGCATCAGCTGCAGCTATCCAGAACCTCGATTTAATGCTTGCAAGCGACTAAACCTCCCTACCCACAAACTTTTATTCAACAACGCGATATGCCCCTTTCGTTGCTCGCCAGTGTGCAACCGCAAAACATAACACGGCTAGTGCCATACTTTGATGAATGAGCCCTAAACTTATCGGAACCTCATGTAACACTGTTAAGATACCCAAGACTGCTTGGATAATAATCATAACACAAATAAGAAATGCACGACGAGAATGAGTTGAATGTGGAACATTTTTTTGTACATAGAAAGCATGAACAACTGAGACAATAAATAAAAAATAAGCAAAAAACCGATGAATAAATTGAACCATTAAGGAATTTTCGAATAAATTAAGCCAAACAGGACGATGCTGCAACAATCCATCAGGAATAATCTGCCCATCCATAAGCGGCCATGTATTATAGACTTTTCCAGCATGAAGCCCTGCAACCAAAGCTCCGAAATAAATCTCTATCAAGACGAGAATAACAAGCCATGCCGCAAAATATTGCACCTTTTTATTTGCTGGCTTTTCTGAATATTCTGCAAGCCCTCGAGATAAATAAGTAACAAAAACAATAACAAAACATGCCGTTATAAGATGAAATGCCAAACGATATTGGCTCACACTTGTTAAATTACTTTGCCCAATCCCTGAAGCAACCATCCACCAACCAATAAAGCCTTGAAAGGCGATAAGAATAGGTACAACAATAAGCGGGAGTAAGATATTTTTTTCAACACGCTTAGTCGCCCAAAACCAAATGAGCCCCAATAAAGCGACAAGACCAACAAGACGCCCAAGAACACGATGCGCCCATTCCCACCAAAAAATGACCTTAAAAGCACTTAAGGTCATATCAGGATTAAGCAGCTTATATTGTGCTATTTGTTGATATTTTAAAAATTCCTCTTGCCATTGATCCTCACCAATCGGTGGAATAACGCCGTGTATTGGCTTCCATTCCGTTATAGATAATCCTGATCCCGTCAAACGAGTAGCGCCACCTACTAAGACAATTGCCAAACAAAGCAATAAAATAGAGTAAAGCCACACCTGTATATGTTTTCTATTTTCCTTTTGCACAGGCGTTAAAATGCTATTGTTTAATCTCTTTATTGCCATATCTGATTGCCCCACGCTTCTCTCCAACTAAAATGCATTTTAAAATTTAAACATTAACTCTTTGTCTATTTTAGTATGTACTACAATTTTAGCAAAAAACAAGCGTACCACTATAACATGCGATACATATTTCTTTTTTACGAAGCTTATGATGCTACAACGCGATAAACAGTCTTTGGAAAGCTGTCTACCATACGCATCATCCATTCTTGTTCATTAAGAACAGTATTACAAATATAATAGTCTGTTAGCTCTGCAAATTGCTCAACCCCATATTTTGGTTCGCTTGCCATCTCTAGGATGATAAAATCATATTCTTTTTTAAATTCTTGTAATATATGAAAAATATCATTTGAAAAATCTTGTGCTGAAATAGCACTTGTTAACCCCTGAGGAAGAATATCAACCCCCGTATCATAATCACGGTAAATAACATCATGCAACTTGGCATTGCCCGTTAAAATATCACTCAGTCCGCGATGTGGGCCAATGACTTTCTCTATTTGTTGACCAGAAATATCGACCAACAAAATTGTTTTGTTCTCTTTTGTGAGATGAAGTGAAAGCTTTGCCGCTGTCCGTGCAGCTTCTGGTCCAATGATTGAAATAATGGTTGAAGCACGCCATTTCAAAACATCAGATAATCCCTCTATCGTAATAAAAGCTTCAAAATTTTTCATTTCTTGAGAGACTAAAATACTCTCATTCTTCTTAAGACCATTTTCTTTTGATCTCAAATCCTCTTCTGAGATTTGGTCTTTTTTCCTTTTAAAGCACGGATAGAATAACAATATTCCTAGCAAAAGAGTAAGGAAGCTGGCCAATGCACTCACAAGAATATTTTTTCCATAAAGAGCCATAAAAGAAATTGGTGCTAACGTTGTTGGCACGACCACGTGGATATTTGTATTTTGTAAGAGAAAAGGATCATCACTCAATCTCCGATATGAATCAATAATTTTTTCTCTTCGTTGAGCAGACTTGCTCATCGCTTCATTTTGGGCATCGACTGCTGCTTTTATTTTATTTTCAAACTCGTTAAATATTTCATTCAAAGATTGGGATTGATCTTTTACAAAAAAACTCACCCTTTTTTGAAGCTGTTTTTCTAATTCCGTTGCAATAACCTCATCTGAATGAACTTGATAAACGATTTGTAAAATTTTATTTTTTAATTGATGAGAAACTGTCTCTAATTCTGCAGTCATCGCTTTAATTTGAGGATGTGTCCACCCTAATTGTGCAGCCATATGTGCTCTTTGTGTTTCCAAGAGATCACGTTTAGATTCCAGAGCAGCAATTGCTGAATTGCCTGCAATAAACGATAAAGACAGTAAAGACTGCCCATTTTCACGCATCATGTTAATCGTTGAATTCAAACTTGTTAAATGAATACGTTTTAAAGTTGCTTGCGTTAATTGCATCGAAAGATCATAAAGCTCTGTTTGTTTTACACCACGCTGAATAAAAGAATCAATAGATTTACGAAATTCCTGCACGATATTAAGGATTGCAATATTATCATATTGTTTGTCTTCTAATTTATCATTTAACAAGAATTGTTTCTGTTTTATGATTGCTTGTGAAAATGCGGAAAACCAAGTTTCCAACCCACGTTGAGCTGCTTCAAGTGTCTCGGCTTCAAAAGTAAGATCGATAAAATCACCATGACGCGATAAACGGATATTTTCATGATTTTTTTTCTTATAAGAAGCACTTAAAGAAAAATTCGAATCATTGAAGAACATAGGCTGTGAAAACAAAAAGGCGATAACATTGTCTTGCTTTTTAATTGGTAATGGCTTTCCTACAGAATCAGATAATGAAAATGTTAAAGTTGCTTGGTAACCACGGGGCTGGACAAAATAATACAACCAAATCAAAGATACACATAGCATTTGTAATAGCAAAACAATCAAAATGCTTCGCCATACGGTACGTACGAATAGTCTTTTATTACATGTAAGACTCATCTTTATTTTAACCAGCAAAATACTTCTTCATATTGTTTTATTAAGAGAAAGTAGTAACTATCCTCTTAACTTGCTGTCATATTATTTTGAGATAATAAAAATATAAAATTTAAGCACAAATGTTCAACAATAGCTTTAAAGAACTTAATTCATATTTTTTTTGAGGCTCTCTAGTTGTTTTTTTGCTTCAGAAGTAACAACCGCTCTAATGGTAATAGACCCATCATCATGCCCTTCTTGCACTATTTCCGCAGAGTTTTCATAAAACCAATCAATAAGCGACATTTCATGAGGTTGTAAAAGATATTCAATGCTTTGCACCTCTCCAAAAATTCGCTTTTCAATGGCTCTTAATAATTGATCGAGTCCATCCCCCTTAAGTGCTGATACCATGAGAGCAGGATTTAATCGCGTCTTTGCGCTTGTTTGTAAAACATTCAATGCTTGCTCATCTAACATATCAATCTTATTCCAAACTTCTATGATATGCTCCATATCATCAATATCGATATCAAGACTTGAAAGCACTTCTAAAACATCTTGGGCATGTGCTCGATGATCAAGATCTGACATATCTCTTACATGAAGAATGAGATCTGCTTCAACCACTTCTTCAAGGGTTGCTCTAAAAGCTGCAATCAAATTCGTTGGCAAGTTAGAAATAAACCCTACAGTATCAGACAAAAGAACAGTTTTTCCATGGGGAAGCACAACTTTGCGCAAAGTCGGATCAAGCGTTGCAAATAACATATTCTTTGCTAAAACATCTGCACCGCTTAAACGGTTAAAAAGAGTTGACTTTCCTGTATTCGTATATCCTACCATTGCTACAACAGGATAAGATGTTTTTTTCCTTTTTGCTCTATGAAGTGCACGTGTTTTAATAACCGTTTGCAATTCGCGGCGAATACGAATAATTTTCTCTTGTAAAAGACGCCTATCTGCTTCAATTTGCGTCTCACCAGGTCCACCTAGGAAGCCACGCCCCCCCCGTTGCCTTTCCAAGTGCGTCCAACTCCGCACAAGCCTCCCTTTTTGATAGGACAAACGCGCTAACTCTACTTGCAAAACTCCTTCTTTTGTTCGTGCACGATCCCCAAAAATTTCAAGAATCAAAGCCGTTCTATCGATAACTTTGCAATTCCATAATTTTTCTAAATTACGCTGCTGTACTGGCGTTAAAAAGTGATCTACAATCGCAAGCTCAATAGAATATTCATCTATATAACAGGTTAACGCATCTACTTTACCTTTTCCAAAGAGAGTCGCAGAGCGAGGCGTTGCAATATTAATCGTTTCATAATTAACAACTTCTAACCTTATAGCACGCGCTAACCCCAATGATTCTTTAACACGAGAAGATATAGAACACTCTCTCAAAGAGCTTTCACTTCTATTTTCTTGAAAAATCGGTATCAGAACAAGTGCGCGCACCTGTTCTGTATTCTGCGAAAATACCCCTCCTAATCTCTCATTTTCATTTATCATAGCAATCTAAGTACTTTTAAATGGGATAAGAGGTCTATCTTAAAATGATATGTTTACTCAGGACTTTCACCCTCAAACATCTGTACAGGCTGTCCAGGCATAATCGTAGAAATAGCATGCTTATAAACCAATTGCGCGTGTCCATCTCGGCGCAAAAGAACACAAAAATTATCAAATGAAGTTACAATACCCGTGAGTTTAACGCCATTGACAAGAAAAATTGTAAGGGAAATTTTTTGCTTACGCACCGTATTTAAAAACACATCTTGCAGGTGTTGTGATCGCTCTGCCATTATTCTTACACCTTTATCTAGATTGCATAAAAATATTCGTGCATGCATATCGACTGAAAAATATCCAATTGTCAACGTAGAAGCTTAAAAATTCAGCAACAAACAACTGAAATTAGAGAAAAAACGGCTCTTTAAGACAATAATAAAGTACAACTTACGAAAAGCTATATTAAATTAAAAATTTTTCTACGTTTACTTTTTTATGAGCTTACAATTCAAAGGGATACTTTTATACATCCTAAGCTATTACGGACTATATGTGATGATGAATCTGCTTCGTTTAGAATCAATAAAAGTAAGCGGACAACAACATTTATTAACGATTATCGATATTAAAGAAAGGCATTCGCACCTTACTGTATATATAACCGCTATTAAATTGTCCTTATTTCAAAGACTGCCGGCTTATAAAGCTTTCTATAAACACAAGTTGTAAACAGTATTTTTGTTTTAGTTAGATTTAAATAATAAATTGTTTTTACTATATTTTATAATATTTTTAAACAGGGTACAAGAAACCGCGTTAACTTTATCTTGATAAGTTTTTAAAATTTTTCCCTAAGCATATTCCTTTCTAAATAATTAACAGCTAGTATGTAGAAATTATGTGGAAGAGGACGTATCCCTTTTCCGGCTGTAAGAGTACGAGGCGAGTATGGCACGCAGAACAAAATTGCAAACATTTGAAGTTGAAGTTGAAGAAGCCCTCACAAAAGCTATGAACTTTGATTTCGATGACACAGGATTTGAAACGATATCATCCAATAATTCTGAAAATGTTGTTAATGTCGATGATCTGATTCAAAAAATTGCAATGGCAGAAGAAGAATTTTTTGCTGAAAACGGTACGTCAACTTTTGTTTCTAATATTCATGATGAAGCTGTTATTGATAAATCCGTTGTTGAACAGCTTTTTGCTCCAAAACCTTCACCTGATATTTCAGGTGGAACTGTTCATAATACATTATTGCCTACAAAACTTCTTCCCGCAAATGATGATATAACAACCCCTGTAAATTTTGGACCATTCAAGCAGCGTTCTTCCTCTCGAGTCTACTGGTACACAACAGCGCTTAGTGCTTTATGGGCAACGGGAGGAGCTTTTATTGCGCATAAGCTCGCACCTACCGGACTCAGCTCCTTATCCAATATCAGCACTTTTGTTACCTCCCCAACAGGACTTGCTGTAGCAGCCGGAACAGCAATTCCTATCCTTATATCTTGGGGCGTTGCTCAATTAACAAAACGTTCAAACGACTTGCATAATATTGCGCTTCTTATGACCAATGCTGCACAGCGCCTTAGTGAACCACAACATCTATCTGAAAAACAAGCTATTGCTATAGGGCAAACCATTCGTGAAGAAGTAGCGGCAATGAACGAAGGTATTGAACGTACTCTCGGACGTGCTGTTGAACTTGAAGCAATCATACAAGGTGAAGTTCACAATCTAGAACAAGCCTATGCTGAGAATGAATCACGCATTCACACATTAATCAAAGAATTAAGTAACGAACGTATAGCCATTTTGAATCATGCAGATCGCGTACAATCAACAATTAAAGGAACCCAAGAACAACTGAGTGATGAATTTGGTTTGGTTACCTCTAACATTGTAACCAATGTTGAAAAGCTTGCACAAACCCTTTCTCAAACTTTACAAAAACAAGGCGAAGACCTCGTTGAAAAACTTTCCTATGCTGGTGATGGCGTAACAAATCAGCTTGTTGAAAAATTTAACAAAACAACAACACAAATTCAGCAGAAAAACACGGAATTTTTTCATGAATTAGGAAAAAACTTCGATGGCTTTGCAAAACGATTTGATCATAATGAAAAACAAATAGAAAAAACTTTTAATGAAACAGCTGAAAAAGCAGAAGTACATGTTGCTAAAATTGCAACACATATACAAGCAGTAACAGATCAAACTTTGCACGCTGTTGATGAAAAGTTTAAAGCCTTGGATAAAGCTCTTATTGATCGTAATAATCAATCTCTACAGAATTTTGATGAGAAGATCTTAAAGCTCGACGACCAAGCACATAAACTCTCTTCTAAATTTGATAACGTAACCTCGCAAGCAATTGGAGCCTTTGAACAACGTTTAGCAACTGTTGATCTTTCTCTTAAAGAACATAGTGATTCCATCATTGATTCCTTTATAGAACGCAGTCAGGCTTTAGAGGATAATGCTGAAAAACTTGGTAACTTCTTGGAAGCTCATGTCTTGAAAATAAATGAGAACCTCCAAGAAAAAACAGCAGACATTACCCATGCATTTACAAATGGACGTGAAGCTATTCTTTCTGCAATTGATAAAAGTAAAGAAAGTCTGAGAGAAGAAATTCAATATGTCGACAATGCCATTGTTGATATCATACAAGAACGTTCACAAGATTTTAAAGTACAACTTTCTGATCAACGAGCTCTTATGGCAGACATGCTCGATAACGAGAAAAATAAAATTGCGGATACATTAAGAAATCAAATTGATGTTTTGTCCCAAAATACTTCTCATATTGAAAGAGTTTTGGCTGATAATGTTCAAGTCGTTGATAAACAAGCTGAAAATCATATTACAAACATCATCCAATGCACTGAAAAGTTACAAGATGTCATTGTACAAAGTTGTAATACAACCCAAGATGCTTTAGAAGCACAAGCGAGAAATATTGATATCCGTGCCGATGCTCTGCGCGATTCTTTAGCGATTAATAGTTTTTCTCTCAATGAAGTTCTTGCCGATCAAGCACGCACACTTGAACAACGCATGGAAACAATCCATAATCTCATTGCAAAAAGTGATATACGTGTCGATGTTGCATTGAAACAACAAATAGATTTAGTTGAGAGTGCAATTGTCGCCAATAATAAAAACATTACTGAAACGGTTCAAGATCATATCAAAAACCTTGAAAGCCATGCCGAAATTTTAAAAAATACGCTCTCTCAATCGAGTGGTGTTTTCTTTGAAACCCTTGAAACACGTATGGAATCATTCGATACAGATCTAGAAGATCGTGCACACAAAATTTTTGAACGGACAACAACGCTAGAGGAAACATTATCTGAAAAATTTAGCCAAATCTGTGAAGCCATTGATATGCAAACATCTGTTATTGAGGAACGTTCTGACACATTAAAAACGTCTCTCATGATTAGTAATGAGCAAAGTCAGATAATTCAACAAGCGCTGGAAAGCAGTGTTGACAATATGCGTGTAACCTTAGAAGACTCTGTTAATACAGTGACAGCTAACCTGCATAATAAGATTATAAAAGCTTCTGATATTCTTTCTTCTACGAGTGAACAAATTCTTTCATCTGTTACAAATGTTACTGCACAAGCAGAAAATATTCTCTCAGAATCAGGCAATCGCATTGTATCAAATGTCAAAAAAACTGTTTATGATACCAGTGAAAAAGTTCTGTCAGTTCTGTCTGAACAAACAGCGCATACTGTCGAAGCTTTCGCAACAGCCAGCCATAATGCACAAGCATTATTGAATGAAACTATTCACACATCAACAACAGCAATAGAACAAGTTCTTAATGAACGCTGTGATGTTCTTCATCACTCTATGCAAAATCTTAAAAATAATTTAGGATATCAGCTCTCTGATGTAACGAGCCGTCTGGAAGATGCTGGAAATCAAACAACAACACAAATTTCACAACATGTTGGAAAAATAACAGAGCTTACAAATCACTTAAATCAAGCAGCGCAAAATACGACAGAATCAATTGATTCTTTAACACAGCATATCGGTGAACAACTCTCTCTTTCCACACAAGATGCTGAACAAAGAATTTATGCGCATAATGAATCTTTAGTGAATAGCTTAACCAAAGCTAACTCTGAAACACTTCAAACAATAACGATTATGAAGGAAGAGCTTGTTAATAATGTCTCATCCATCTTAACACAGTTGAATCAATCAATTTACAATTTTCAGGAAAATAGTAATGTTTTATTATCGGCTGTTCAAAATATTGATGGGCAGTTTAATGAGAGTACGAATAATTTTTTCCGCAACACGGACCAAGTAGCAGAGCGTTTGTCAGCTTCAAATCAAGCGCTCAATACTAATGTTGAAATTCTGCAAGGACTTTCAAAGAGTACCTTTGAACAAATTAATCATATAACGAGCAGTTTTGGTGAACATGCAAAGACACTTTCCCAAACTATTCATGTTCTTGAACAGTCTGAAAATTCACTTAGTGCAACACTTGAAGAAAAACATAATACGCTTTCTGTATTAAGCGATGCTCTTGTTTCAAAGTCTCATGAAATTAATCAAATGATTGGGCATTATGAAAAAATCTTCAACTTAGCACTTGAACGCTCTGATAAGAATGCGCGTAACTCCACAAATTCATTCCAACAATCACTTAATAAGCTTGTTAGTGAAGCATCAACGCGTTTTTCAGAAGCAGCAGAAGATATACGTCGCTCCGCTGATGAAGTTCGTTTAGAGCTTTCAAAGATTAATAATGATATCAATGAAAATGTAAAAAAACTTCCAGAAAAAACAAAAGAAACAACGCAAACAATTCGCACAGCTTTGAATGAACAGATTACAGCGTTACAAGATTTAGTCAGTGTTATACAAAATGATCAAAAGAGCGCACAAAAACAGCTAATGTCAGCATTTCCTACATCATCAATGTTTAATCAAAAAAGTGACAGTTCCACTGAGTCTGTTAAAAAGATTGTGCCACCTAAGCCTATTTTGCAACAAGATCAAAGCAAAAAAAGACCAAATAAATGGGTATCAAATCTCTTAGAAAGAGCTTCACGTGAAGAAACATTTTATGATGCTCCCCCTAGTGATGATGTTTTAACATCAGTGCAAACAAAACCATCTCCTGCAAACTGCTCTCTTAATTCATTAGCTTCTGGTATAGTGCAAGCTATTAATCACAATGCCATTGTTGAGCTATGGGATCATTATCAACGTGGACAAAAAAACATCGTAACAGAACGCCTTTATACCTTAAATGGACAAAAAATATTTGAAATGATTAAGAAAAAATATATGAGCGATTTTGGGTTTAAACGTTCAGTGAATCAATATGTTACAGATTTCGAAAAGCTCTTACGTGATATATCGCGCAGTTCTGGCTCTTCCAACTCAGTTCGCAAGTACTTGATATCAGATACCGGAAAAGTTTATACTATGCTTGCTCATGCAAGTGGTCGAATCCAATAACAAATAAGAAAGTGGAAAAAGATATTTTTTCCACTTTCTCTCTCCAGTTGTTTTAATGGCTCATCATAGAATGCTTTTTTTTCAACTGTAGCTTTGTACTTCAAAGGTTGGGATAATTGGCATGCGAGTTTTCTTTGATATCCTAAGCAATAACCCTAAAGAAGCGTAATGGCTTATCAAACAACGTATCATTCTAAGAATGATAAAGCATGTTTTCTATTTCCTTATCTTTTTCTTAACTCCTTTATTTTTCATAGTTTCATAAAGGTACAAAATCGGTAATAATTATTTTTATTAATTGTGAAAAAAATTCATGCTTTTGTATTAAAATAGCTCATAGAAACACTTCTATTTATTTTTTTTAATGTTTTTTATCCACATATTACTCTCGTTTGAATTATGTAAGTAAATATTTTTTATTATATTAGATGAGTTTGAGCTAAAAGAATCTTATTGTATTCAAATTTCTCATTCAACATACGAGATGATTCATTATAAATTATAAAGTTTGCATTATTAAGAGTTCAATTGAATAATAAACAAAACAACTCCCATTTTTAAAGTTCCAATTTCCTTTTAAATAGCTGCAAAAATAATTTATAAATTGCAAATTGTTATTTAAAATTTCTTCTACCTCCCTATAGAAATTTAAATAAAGAAGATGAAGTTAATAGAAAACACTCTTCTTTTCTTTCCTTAAGTTGTAAGCATTGCAAAAAAAATAATGGCTTGGTAATGTAATTATTAGTAATATTTTATTCGTTTGTAGACTAATCAATTTTTACGCGTTTTATTAAGGAAAGAAAAAACTAATCGTGCTTCTATCAATGAAATTATTCATGCACACAAACAAAAAGAATCATCAAACTGGTTTTACGATCCAGAAGAGTTTTCTCATACTCATGCATTTTGATATTCAGAGAAATGAGGATCTATTAGTGGACAAAACCTTATCGTAGATGGAACATCTCATATACACATACGCTAACTTGGATATCATAAAAATGTCTAGAGAACGAAATAGTGATTTCAGTTCACCAAAAGCTGAACTTGACAGTGCCGCACTTTTTTATCACCAGTACCCTAAACCTGGAAAATTGGAAATACAAGCAACAAAACCTCTTGATAACCAACGTGATTTAGCTCTTGCTTATTCTCCAGGTGTTGCTGCACCATGTCTTGCAATTCATGAAGATCCTAATCTTGCTGCTCAATATACCTCCCGTTCTAATTTAGTCGCTGTTATATCCAATGGAACTGCTGTTCTTGGTTTAGGAAATATTGGCCCTCTTGCTTCAAAGCCAGTTATGGAAGGTAAAGCCGTTTTATTCAAAAAATTTGCGAATATTGATGTCTTTGATATTGAAATTGATGCATCCGATATAGAACAAATGGTACAAACGGTATCGACTTTAGAACCTACATTTGGTGGTATTAATCTTGAAGACATTAAGGCTCCTGAATGTTTTGACATCGAAGAAAAGCTTCGTGCTAAAATGAAAATTCCAGTTTTTCATGATGACCAACATGGAACTGCCATTATTGTTTCTGCGGCTGTATTAAATGCCTTAAATCTTTCAGGAAAAAAAATTGAAAATGCAAAAATAGTTACCTCAGGTGCAGGTGCTGCTGCCCTCGCTTGCCTTAATCTTTTGGTTCGTCTTGGGGCAAAAGTTGAAAATATTTGGCTTAGTGACTTAGAGGGAGTTGTTTATGAAGGTCGCAAGACCCTTATGGATCGTTGGAAAATCAATTACGCACAAAAAACGGACGCACGAACTTTATCTGATATTATTGATGATGCGGATATTTTTCTAGGCCTATCTGCAGGTGGTGTTTTAAAGCCTGAATATCTTAAAAGAATGGCTCAAAATCCACTCATTTTAGCACTGGCTAATCCAGTACCAGAAATTATGCCTGAAGAAGCACGCTCTATACGACCAGATGCAATGATCTGCACAGGACGCTCTGATTATCCCAATCAAGTTAATAATGTCCTTTGTTTTCCCTATATCTTCCGTGGTGCATTAGACGTAGGTGCTAGTGCAATTAATGAAGAAATGAAAATGGCCGCTGTTCATGCGATTGCTGCCCTTGCACGTGAAGAAACTTCAGATGTTGTAGCACGTGCATACTCAAAAGAACCACCCAATTTTGGACCAGACTATCTAATCCCCTCTCCTTTTGATCCGCGTTTAATACTGCGTATTGCCCCCGCTGTTGCTAAAGCAGCAATGACAACTGGTGTCGCCATTCGTCCCATTGAAGATATGGAGGCCTACTACGATATCCTCAATCGATTTGTCTTTCTTTCTGGTTTAACAATGAAACCTGTTTTTGCTGCAGCAAAAACAGCAAAACGTAAACGCGTCATCTATGCCAATGGTGAAGATGAACGCGTCCTTCGTGCGGCACAAGTTGTCATTGAAGAACAAACAGCAACGCCCCTCCTTATCGGCCGTCCACATGTCGTAGAAGCAAGATTAAAACGCTTTGGTTTAAGAATTCGTCCTGGTATAGATTTTGAATTAACAAACCCTGAAGATGATCCACGTTTTCGTGATTATGTTAATTTATTTTTTCATTATACAGGGAGGCGTGGTGTTACGCCTGAAATGGCAAAAACAGTAGTGAGAACATCAACAACGGCTATTGCTGCCCTTGCCGTTATGCGTGAAGAAGCAGATGCAATGATTTGCGGCTTAGAAGGACGCTTTGAACGTCAACTTGAATTGATTGAACAAATTATCGGTCTTGATCCTCATGTTCACCGTTTTTCTGCTATGAGTTTGCTTATCTCTCAACAACGTACTCTTTTCCTCACAGATACTTACGTCAATGAAAATCCTTCTGCAGAAGAAATCGCTGAAATGACTGTGTTGGCAGCTCAAGAAGTTGAAGCATTTGGAATAACACCAAAAGCAGCCTTATTATCACACTCAAACTTTGGTTCTAAAAACACAGAAAGTGCGCGTAAAATGCGACGTGCAACAGAAATTCTTGCCAAATTACACCCTGATTTAGAAGCAGATGGTGAAATGCATGCTGATGCTGCCCTTTCCAAAGTTTTTCGTGATCGTGTTTTTCCTAATTCTCGTCTTAAAAGTGAAGCTAATTTGCTTGTCTTTCCAACACTTGATTCAGCCAATATCACGCTCAACACTGTTAAAAGCCTCACAAATGCACTCCATGTTGGTCCTATTCTAATCGGGGCAGCACGTCCCGCCCATATCTTAACGCCTTCAGTAACTTCTCGGGGAGTTGTTAATATAACAGCCCTTGCTGTCCTTGCTGCCAATAGAAAAAATAGTCTTGTAAAATAAATGCGCAATAAAATTTCAAAGTTTTTTAAATATTGAGATATAGTATTTCATGTACTGTAAACCTCTTTTCTCTATAGATAAAGACAGCTATATTCTGGATTAAGTCTTTTTTTTAAAGAGAAAAAAGGCTAGAAGAACAATATTAAATGTATTTTGAATTTACTAACTCTATAATAAGGAATCCGTACATTGCCTTCCACGTTTGATAAAGTTGCTGATATCATTGCAGAAATCAGTGAAATTGATCGCAATACAATTACACCTGAGAGTCATACAATTGACGATTTAGGAATCGACAGTCTTGATTTTCTTGATATTGTTTTCGCTATTGATAAAGCTTTTGGAATAAAAGTCCCTCTAGAACAATGGACACAAGAAGTCAACGAAGGTACCGTTGCAACAGAAGAATACTTTGTTCTTAAAAACCTTTGTGCAAAAATTGATGATCTCGTTGCCTTAAAACAGGCGGAGTAGTTTTTTCGCCATGCATGATCAATCTGTATTCATCACTGGTATAGGTCTCATAAGCTCTCTGGGGGAAGGAACTGATCAACATTGGAATCTCTTAAATGATCCAATCCGTACACCAAACCTAGATTATACAACTTTTTCACCTTACACGGTTCATAAATTGCCCGAAATTGATTGGAGTTTACAAATTCCTAAAAAAAGTGATCAACGGCAAATGGGAACATGGCAGCGTCTTGGTACCTATGCGGCTGGTCTTGCTCTTGATGATGCCGGCATGAAAAATAATGAACAACTCACTTCAACAATGGATATGATCGTAGCGGCAAGTGGGGGAGAACGTGATATTACTGTTGATACACAGATTCTTTCTAAAGCGCGCGCTGTTGCCGATCATGCTTCTATGTTAAATGTTGCTCTTTCAACTGAACTTCGTCCAACATTATTTTTGGCACAACTTTCAAACCTTTTGGCAGGAAACATTTCAATTGTTCATAAAGTCACTGGATCATCTCGTACATTTATGGGAGAAGAAGGCAGTGGTCTTTCTGCACTTCAAATTGCTGTAGCTCGTATTAAATCAGGTCAAAGCACCCATGCTCTTGTAGGAAGTTCCTATAATGCACAAAGTTATGATATGTTGTTGGCGCATGAGCTTGGTGGTCTTTTAACCCATAATGGATGGAGCCCAGTGTGGGATCGTGGAATCTATCCAGGCGGCGGTGTCATAGCAGGTTCTGGTGGGATCTTCCTAGTTATTGAAAGTGGAGAACATGCCAAAAAACGCAATGCACGTGCTTATGCTGAAATTAGCCAAATTATTACAGACCAAACAGATAGAACCAAAATTCCACTTAGAGATTCAATTGCAACAATATTAAAAACTGCGGGCGCTAAATCTGCCTTAGCCATTTCAGCAGCCTCAGGAGCTCACGAAGCAACAAAAGCAGAACAAAATGCTCTTGATAATGCTGATCTATCTTACCGTGGCATTACAACATTATTTGGTTATATGCGGGAAGCACAATTTCCTCTAGCTCTAGCTCTTGCAGCACTTTCAATTGAAAAAAAACATTGTTTTCCAGCGTTAAGTCCTCATGAAAAACCTTTTTCTAAAGAAGTACGTGAAATATTTGTTACAACTATTGGTATAAAAAGAGCTGAAGGTATTGTGCGTCTTACAGCTGTTTGAAGGGGAATTTCTATAGTGAAATATCATGATCATTTTGGGCGTCCACTTGTAGCAATAACTGGTGCAGGCATTGTCACATCACTGGGACAAGGGAAACATGAAAATTGGCAAAAATTAACAAGTGGTGTAAGTGGTATCCACAAAATAACACGTTTTCCCGTTGAGGGATTAAATACATATATTGCTGGAACAATTGATTTTCTTAAAGAAAGTACACTTGGTGCTTCAGCTCTCTCTGAGAAGCTTGCATATCTTTCTGCTGAAGAAGCTTTAGAACAAGCTGCTATTGATAAAAAAAAATTTAATGGACCACTCTTTCTAGCTGCTCCTCCTGTTGAACTTGAATGGAAAGCACGTTTTAGTCTTGATCAAGAGGAGGAATTCAATAATGAGCCTTCTTATGCACATCTTCTTAAAGTCTGTAAGGATAAACTCCATGAGACGCTTTTTGAAGCCACACAATTTGGTGCAATTGCAGAAAAACTTCAAAAAACATTTGGCACAAAAGGACTTCCTGTTACACTTTCCACTGCCTGTGCATCTGGTGCAACAGCAATTCAATTAGGTGTTGAGTCTATTAGACGGGGAGAAACAAATCGAGCTCTCATAATTGCGACAGATGGATCAGTTTCAGCAGAATCTCTCATCCGTTTTTCGTTACTATCTGCTCTTTCAACTCAGAATGAGCCTCCAGAAAAAGCAGCAAAACCCTTTAGCCGTGATCGAGATGGTTTTGTTATGGCAGAAGGCTCAGGCGCTCTTGTTCTTGAATCTCTTCAAAGCGCATTAAACCGTAATGCTACAGTTTTAGGAATTTTAGCTGGCTGTGGAGAAACCGCCGATGACTTTCACCGTACACGTTCAAAACCCGATGCATCACCAGCAATTGAATCCGTTCGCAAAGCTTTAAACGATGCAAAAATAACCATCAATGAAATTGACTATATTAATGCCCACGGAACTTCAACACCTGAAAATGAGAAAATGGAATATCTTGCATTATCAACAGTATTCGGTGATCTTTTAGAGCATATTCCTGTCTCTTCTAATAAATCAATGATTGGGCATACATTAACTGCTGCTGGTGCAATAGAAGCGGTTTTTTCGCTTTTAACCATTCAATCGGGAATACTCCCACCAACAATAAATTATGATAATCCTGACCCTACTATCCCCTTAGATGTTGTTCCTCATCATAGCCGTAAGTCCTGTGTCAATGCGGTTTTGTCAAACTCATTTGGATTTGGTGGTCAAAATATGAGTCTTGTTATCACTGCATATAAAGGATAATCCTGTAATAATAAAATTTTATAACGCTAACCAATAATATATTTAAGGGGGATGATAATGCGTGCACTGCAACTCTTCGATGATCGTCGGCTTGAAATCACCAATATTTCCCCGCCATCTTCACCTAGTATAGGTGAAGTAACTGTGCGGATAAAAGCCGTTGCTCTTAATCATATTGATGTATGGGGATGGCGTGGCATGGCTTTTGCGAAAAGAAAAATGCCACTCATCATTGGTGCAGAAGCCTCTGGTGAGGTTATACAAATAGGAGATGGCGTTGAACATCTCCAACTTGGACAGATTGTCTCAATTTATGGTGCACAAACCTGCGGAGTATGCCAAGCTTGTCATGAAGGACGGGATAATCTTTGCAGTAATGTAAAGGGAGTCTATGGTTTTCACCTTGATGGATTTGCGTGTGAGCTTGTCAATTTGCCAGCACGTTTATTAGTTCCATCACCTCCCCAATGTGATGAATTGCAAGCAGCAGTTGCTCCAATTACTTTTGGTACCGTAGAACATATGCTTTTCGATAACGCAAAACTACAAGCAGGAGAAACAATCCTAGTACAGGCTGGTGGCTCAGGTATTGGTTCTGCAGCCATTCAACTTGCAAAACACATGGGCTGTACAGTTATCACAACTGTAGGTTCAGATGAAAAAATTGCAAAAGCACACTCTCTTGGGGCAGATCATGTGATTAATTATCGTAAAGATCGTTTTGAAGGTGTAGTGCGTAAATTAACCCAAAAAAAAGGTGTTGACGTTGTTTTTGAGCATGTTGGTGTCGATACATGGAACGGTTCTCTGTTATGTATGAAAAAAGGAGCACGCTTAGTGACTTGCGGTTCTACCTCTGGTGTTTCAGCACCAATAAATCTCATGCAATTATTCCAGCAACAGCTTAAGATATTCGGTTCATTTGGCTGCCGTATGGAAAATATGAAAAATGCCATGCAAAAAATGGCACAAAAAGCCGTACACCCTGTCATTGATACAATTGTTGGGCTGGATGAAATTGATACAGCTTTAAAACGAATGGAGAGTCGTGATGTTTTTGGTAAAATTATCCTTAAAATCGATTAAATCATGATGAAGCTTTCTCTTAAAAATCTCATATATCGTATTAAAATTATAGCTAAAAAAATATCCTACTTGTTATGGGCATATCTACTCTTTGGTTCTTTATTTATTCTAAAATGTTTTCCAGCCAAAATGGGAATTTCTTTTTTTGCTTGGTTAGCAAAAAAAATTGGTCCCCTTGTACATCGTCATCAAATCACACTTGCAAACCTTAGGAGTGCATATCCAGAAAAAACAGAGCAAGAACTCCGTGCGATTGCAATAGAAATGTGGGAAAATATAGGACGTTTCCTAGCTGAATATATTTTTCTTGATAAAATTTTTGATTTTGATCCTCATGCAGACGAGCCAGGTTTCATTGAGGTTAAAGGCATTGAAATATTTGAGCGATTAAAAAATGAAAAAAAACCACATATTTTTTTCACCGCACATACTGGCAATTTTGAACTTCTGCCTATTTGTGCACAAAGTTTTGATCTTAATGTTACGGTATTATTTAGACCACCCAATAATCCCTATGTTGCCAAACGAATCCTTAAAGCACGACAAACTTCTATGGGACATCTTGTTCCCTCCAAGGCCGGTGCAGCATGGGCATTAGCAGCCAAATTAGAAGAAGGTGAAAATGTTGGTATGCTCGTTGATCAAAAATTTCGCCGCGGTATCATGGGAACATTTTTTAACAGACCTCTTAAAACAAACCCCTTAATTATAAAACTTGCTCGACAATATGACTGTGATATTTATCCAGCACGTTGTATTCGTTTGCCTAGTGGACGTCATCGTTTAGAGTTATATGAACATGTAGAACTTCCACGTGATGAAAAAAATGATATCGATATAGCTGCTTCTACACAAAAATTAAATGATATTGTTGAATCTTGGGTCCGTGAATATCCTGGACAATGGATGTGGTTACATAGACGTTGGGACATCTAACATAAGCTCTATTGCTTACAAAGGAAGTGCAAAATGTTGGCCTCAAAAGATATCAAAGATCTCACTGCAATTATCACTGCATTACGAAACTCTGATAATGGTTGTATCTGGCATAAAAAACAAACTTTTGAATCCCTCATACCCTATATGCTCGAAGAAGTTTACGAAGTCATTGATGCCATTGAACGAAAAAATCGAAAGGATCTCTGTGAAGAACTTGGGGATCTTCTTTTACAAGTTGCCTATCATGCTACCATAGCACAAGAAGAAGGCAGCTTTACTTTTGAAGATGTTGTTTATGCAATCACGGAAAAAATGATTCGACGCCATCCTCATGTTTTTGGAAATGCCGAGCAAAAAAAACGAGGATTTATAAAAGAGGAGTGGGAATATATAAAAAAAAGAGAACAGGTTGAACAAAAAAGAATGTGCGAAGAAAAAAACAACAATTCCTCCATAAGCATACTCGCAACAGTAAAACAAATCCAGCCAGCAAACCAAGAGGCACTTGCTTTACAAGAAACAGCAGCTAAAGTAGGTTTTGATTGGCAAAAAAGTGATAAAGTTTTTGAAAAAATAGAAGAAGAACTGGAAGAGCTCAAAGAAGCCATCAAAAATAAACAAAACTCAGAGATAGAAGCAGAGTTTGGAGATCTCTACTTTATACTTCTTAATCTCGCGCGCCACTTAGCGATTGATTCACAAAAAGCATTAAAAAAAACGAATATAAAATTTCGAAATCGTTTCGCCTATATTGAAGAAAAGCTATCCACTCAATCTAAAACGCTCACTGACGCATCCTTGAATGAAATGGAAGCACTTTGGAAGCAAGCTAAAAATGAACGATAAAAAATAGTAGATTTCTTCTACCTAAAAGAACAAGCCCCTCTAAAATTACTAAATTATAATTTAGCTCAGCTCAATTTGTTTTATATTGATCCTGCGTAGCAGGACGAAGTTCCACCGATTCGCCACACCCGCATGCTGATACTTGATTAGGATTTTTAAAGACAAAACCAGACCGAAGCGTTGTCACTTCATAATCCATCTGCGTCCCTAATAAAAATAATACCGCATCATGTGCTACAAAAACACGGGCACCATTCACTTCAACAACATCCGCATCTATCCCCTTTTCTTTGACAAGAGTAATTGTATACTCCATCCCTGCACAACCACCTTTTTTGATACCAACAAGAATACCCTGTGCATCTTTTGCATCCATAATCGCTTTAACACGATCCACTGCTGCTTGCGTCAAATTTATTACCGAAAAACGGCTCATCCTTTACTCTTTTCTTAGTTCAATAGACACTTTGAAAGTTTTTCCTCTACAATATTTTATCTGATATTTTAGAAAAAAAACAACAAAACATGAATTAAAGCATTCTGATCTTGCATATTTCGGTAAAAATACATACCCGTAAAATGAGATTTGTGATTATACAATCCAGAACTTACAATTTTTTATCCATATAAAATGAAAATACCTCGTCTATAAGACTCTAAAAAACGAAAACTTTTCAAAACCATACATTCACTCCTCTTCTTTTGAAAATCTTTATCTTTTTAGAAAAGTAACGATTAGGTAAGAAAAAAATATACCTTCAGCACTCATTTGCTCCAATTCATACCCCTAAATTCACCAATCTTACCCCCTCCTCACAATCTCAAAAGTAATTAAATGCATACATCTATTAACTATAGAGCTAAAAATTTAATGATCACAAAGAATTTTACAAATTCGTTATTTATCTTGAATTAACAACAAAATATTGATGTCCAAAATTTTTACTTTCAAAAGCTCTAAGTGCAAGAGCATTTTAGATTTTATTCTGTTTATTTTTTCTCTTGCCTTTAAAGAAACAGTCATTTAATCGTTTTACACGAACTCGGAGCGTAGCGCAGCTTGGTAGCGCACTTGACTGGGGGTCAAGGGGTCGTGGGTTCAAATCCCGCCGCTCCGACCATTTTTAAAATGCTATAAAATAAGCTTACTTAAAAAGTGAATTATTATGCATTTCAATTGCACACACATGAACTTCTTCTTCAACGTAGAATAATGTGCAATGATATTTTATCAAAAATTCGAGATAAGCTGTTTTATTAAAATGCGCTTCGTTCTTAGGAAAACACATACGAAACGCGAGACCTTTTGCCTCGCGTTTTTTATTCTTCAGAAAAATTTATAATTATCCGATCTCATATTTTCTAAATTTTCTTTACACGATAACGTCGCTGTTATCATTTTTTGTAATGGATGGTGACATCTGTACGGTTATCTTTTTGGGTTTTAATTCAGCTGGCATTTCCCTTTTAAGCTGAATATGAAGAAGCCCATCTCCAAGTTCTGCCCCAATAACCTTAACATGATCAGCCAAATGAAAACGCCGTTCAAAAGCACGCGAAGCAATACCTCGATAAAGGAATTCTCGCTCTTCATCATCATTTTTAGACTTTCTGTCTCCCTTAACGATCAGCTGGTTACAATGCGTTTCAATATCAATTTCATCTTGAGAAAAACCAGCAACAGCCATAGAAATTCTATAAGAATCTTCAGTTAAACGCTCGATATTATAAGGGGGATAAGAAGAAACTTCCTCTGGTTGTGTTCTAGAATCAAACCAGTTAAAAAGATGATCAAAACCTACTGTGGAACGATAAAATGGTGAAAAATCTACTTGACGCATAATATTGCCCTCCTCTAGAGCGACTATAATTTATAACTAATTCACAAAGTTCCCATATGGCAAACTTACTTGCGAACCTGCAGCCCCATCATGGCAACCGCACTATATTATCTAGTAATCGTTTTTCTTTATTTCAACTCTTTGGGACCTAAATTGATAAAAACTATCTAAAAAGCAATATACCCCTTTTTTAATCCTCTTTCTTTATTACATAAATGTCAAAGTACTAAGTGGCAAATACACTGTAAAGGATTTCAATTGGAAACACCTCTTTATCCCATAGACTGGGGTTCCACTTCTCTTAATATCCATCATGATACTCTTAAAATAGCAATAGATCACGAAATTCGTTTTGCTATAACATATCCTGAGGTGGAAAAATCTAAGGGAACAATTGTTATTCTCAAAAGCTACGCAAATACTTTAGAAAAATATTTTTTATTAATAAATGAAATTTCTAAACGCGGTTTTCATACAGCAATATTTGACTGCTTTGATCAAGAAAAAACATCCTTCAAGATAAGAAAACAAAGCCGACATCATTGTTTTGATATAAATAATGATATTAATGACTTATATAAATTTCTTAAAAGTATTGTTTATCCTAATTGTCCGCCGCCTTACTCTATGCTCGCCTATGGCATAGGTGGATTGATAGCACTTAGCGGATTAGATCTCATTAATCATCAGTTTAATAGATTGCTCTGTGTTTCTCCCCTTTTTGCTCCATTCGGCAATAAAACGAATGGTTTTCAACATAAGTTAACACAATTTCTTTCTGATATAGGTCTTGGCTTTATACCAGCGAAAGATAGTAAAAAATTAAACAAGACAAAACAAAAAAATATACAATTGGGACACATACATAAAGTGCCGCTCCCTTCCATTAAGCCCCCAACATCCCAATGGATGGCTTCAGTATTTAATGCGATTGATTCTATGAAGAGAAATGTACTTCATGGAGATTTACGAATCCCAACACTCTTTATTCTTGCCAATCAAAACAATATTGCAAACAACATTGAAGTGCGGCAATTATGCCAACACACACGTCTAACAGAAAGTATTACTATTACAGGCGCTGAACTGGATACAATTATGATTAACGAAGATTATAAAAAACAATTTTGGGCTGCATTTGATGCCTTTATTCCCGATAATGTATCTGTAAAATAACATTAAACCTTAATTTCCGCTCCGCCCCATCAAAAAAGAAAGTTTCTACGAGCATTGGATCTACAAACACTTTTAAATATAATAGATTTTTCTTTCCAACCACTCATATGATTTGTTTTCTAGCCTTTACAGGCAAGCCATAACCTAAATATTCACCACGCATTCTACTAAAAAACTAATATACAAAGTATATCATTACATTAAACAATATTATTTACATCATAAAAAATAACTTAATAAAAAAACTATTTATATAAATAAAAATAATAAATCTATCTTAATATAACATGATACATATTTACAAATAAAGCATCAAAATACTATTTTTTATCTGTTATTAAGTGATAATTTAATATTATTCTAGAAAAAAATAGTTTTCATCTATTTAAGGAAAAAACTGGAAATAAAGCACATTTATAATATTTATTACAAATCTCTATAAAAACAAATAACTATAAAATTTCTATTTCTTAGGAGAACTTTTTAAAAACAATAAATTAACATAATATTCTTCTAATTTCTCGATATATGAAAACCCTACAATAACGGTTTTCATAAGTTTTTTAATGGAATTCTGATAATAATCAGTAACTTTAAAAGAAAAGATAGTAAAGAATCATCTTAGTAGTTTTAGAGACCCCCTTCTTTTTTCAAAATCACATATATTTCGAATTTAACCAACTCACAACGAATATGCTGTATTTTGAATCAGAATGTAAGAATTAACCATTTTGCCATTCATTTCAATTATGAGCATTTTACCATCTTTTTTATAAATACTCTATATTGTATAATTGATGCGGCAAAACTCTGACAAATGGAGCCATTGGAATATAATCATGAAACGAATCCTGCTCGCAGAAGATGATAACGATATGCGTCGCTTTCTCGTAAAAGCCCTAGAACGTGCAGGCTACGAAGTCGCCGACTTCGATAATGGTATTAGCGCATATGAACGTTTACAAGAAGAACCATTTTCCCTTCTCCTGACTGATATTGTGATGCCAGAGATGGATGGAATCGAACTCGCACGACGTGCTACTGAGATTGACCCTGATTTACGAGTAATGTTCATTACAGGTTTTGCAGCGGTAGCACTCAATTCAAATAGTGATGCCCCTCCTGATGCAAAGGTTCTCTCTAAGCCATTTCACTTACGTGAACTCGTCAATGAAGTTGAAAAGATCCTTATCGCTGCTTAAAAAGTATTTTTTAAAGTTATTTGCATCTGTTGAAAGAGAAAATTAAATTAGGCATTGACGTTTGGCATTCTATATGGTGTATGCAACATCAATGAATGGGCGTGTAGCTCAGCGGGAGAGCACTACGTTGACATCGTAGGGGTCACAGGTTCAATCCCTGTCACGCCCACCATTCAACTTTATAGTATAAATAAATTATTGAGTTATCGTATTCTTCCAAGGTACGGGATGCGTAAATAAAGATTCGGAAATAAGATTGTGCAACATGCCTCTACAAAGGGCATACTTTACGGAGTGTTTCTAATATTTTTTACGTTCTGATAGCGCCTCTTGGGGGAAGCCATTTAAAAGTATCACAAACGTAATAACAGCCTCATTTTGCAACAGATTAGAAGTTTGATTTTAAAATTCTTTCCACAAGCATAGGCTTCCGTTCTGAAAAATATTGTTTGTTTCCTGATCTATCCACTGTTTTTCTTAATTCTTTCATGTCTATTGGTATACAACTTGTTGTCCAAACAGTTAGATATAACCACAGTCACTTCGATAGATATAAAACACTTAACCTTAGAGCTGTATTTTGAGTTTACCAATTACAGATTATAATAAAATATTAAAAAGAGTAAAAAACACGATAAAAGCAAATTTTTTCATTCTAAAAATACATTGATTTATAATCATGTTTTATTGTTTGCTATGTTGAATGAGAAATCCGAATATCGTAATGTTTTCTTATTTCAAACCTATTTATATTGAATCAAACAAAACCGTCTCTCTTACACGTCATAAGAGGAATTAGTATTAAGTAAAAATTGTATAAAAAAGCACAAAAACGCCGATAAATGCCTCAAGTACTGAGATCTATTGCAACATCGGAGGCTGACAAATAGGCAAAGTGTATGATAATGTCAGCTTATTTCTTCATAAGTGTAAAGATGATGGAGCTCAATGGATTTATCATTGTACCATTCACGAGCGCCAGCGTGAAGTGAGCTTTAAGAGATATCTCTTAAAACAAAGCCTGTAAAATGGCATTCTCTTCACACTGTATTCCTATTGAAATAATGATCACCTTGAACCGTGTGAGTTTAGATCTTCAGAGCTCATCTGCATAACATTTTAATGTGATTGTTATCCAATATTAAAATACTTCTCACATGATGTACAAGCTATAAAGAAATAAGAAAAAACATTTGAAAATGTAAATATGAAATCTAAAAATTTAACTCTAAGATACAACCTATCTTCATTCATATAAATATACAGTGTATATTCTTAAACCTATAAGACTAAGAAAACCTAAACATTGATGAAACCTACAATCCTACCTGAAAAACAGTGACAATCATGTTAAATCAAATTGTCCGCAAGTGTCTCTCACTGAAAAAAACAATATCTTATCTGGACGGCACATATAACATCTTTTTATACGAAAAAACTATAAAGAAGTAATTTGTTATGAATCACAGCTTCCAATACAAGAAGATATTTTCACCTCTTGTGCCATCTGTAAATTCTCATCATAAACAGATATCGTTTTTATTCTTCAATGTTTCATAAACTGTTCTAAATCGAATCCATCATGCCTTGTATCTAATCAAAATCGATCTTACCAAAGATCATGCAAAAAAACGTAATAATATTATTCATAAAAAATAAAAAAAATCACAATAGATGTTTTTTGGCAATTTCACCAGCATTAGCAGCAATGCTTAAATCTAATCTAAGAAATAAAATATTCATTTTCAGAAAGATGAAAAGAAGCTCTTAAAAAATAATTTTTACAATCTGTTTCCTAAAGCATGTAATGTAGTAGCAACACGCGGCACGAAAATGCAATGCTATAAGTTTCAATAATCAAAAACAATTATTACTGAAAAAAGATAAAACAGCATTATTTTATACTAAAACAGTCAACAGAAAACGTGTAGCAACAAAATAAACCAAAAAACATCAAAAAGGTTCGGGATTATACAGAAAAATAAGCTAATAGAATAAAAGGAAAACTCTCTAACTTTTTATAGCCTATAAATATCATTTAAACATGGTGATCCCGACAGGATTCGAACCTGTGACCCACGGCTTAGAAGGCCGTTGCTCTATCCAGCTGAGCTACGGGACCCAACTGATTATTTTATCAATTCAAAATAGCATCTTCAATTCAATGTGTCCAAGAATGCTGCCGATCACTGCGAAAATTATCAGAATAAGAAATAGCACGTCGAATCGATGTATGTTTCTTTTCTACACGGTAAGAGATAGCATTCTTACGTGCAAAAGCAATCGCTTCTTCCTTCCTATTAAATCGAATCTTTACCTGATTATTCATATCAGACGTTGCCGTGTAGCCCATAAGAGGTTCAAGCATTTTTGCTTTCATTGGCTCATACTCTAGAATCCAAAAACCTGTATTCCCCTTACCTGACTGCATAGCTGTCTTAGCAGGACTATAAATACGTGCGATCATGCCTTTTTCCTTCAGATTACACAACGCTTGGATGATAGTTTCTCACCACACGTACCCAATTGGGTCATTCTCACACACTCAATCAAATATGGTCGGAGCGATAGGATTCGAACCTACGACCCCCTGATCCCAAATCAGGTGCGCTACCAGGCTGCGCTACGCTCCGCCATTTACATTTACTTGATGCACATTTCCTAAAATTTTCACAACAGAAGTGCAAGAGAAAAACACACTTTTTTTAAATTTTGTTGCATTTCTTTACAAAAAAGCACATTTTTTAATTTTTTCCCCTACTCAATAACAAATTTATTGACAAATAGTAGAAAATAACCTCCGTAAAAAATCCAATCTATATTAAAAAAGAATGAATTTCTCTATAAGAACTTCATAATTTTTATCCTGTTTTAAGCAAGCTCTCACTGTATCAAAACGCATTTCACAGATACAGTTTTAGAAAAAAACGACTTAAATATCATAGATAAATTTTCCCAAAGAGAACATAAGCCAAAGAATTCAGCTGTATTAAGCTTTTTTCTCCTCTTTTTCTATCTTCCCAAGGACTCTTTTATTAAAAACTCTAGAATCTGCGACAATTCATATTCATAAACAACAAACATTTTTTCAAAGCACAAAGGTTTCATTATAAATAAAATAAAGCGCTCTTTTTAGAAAAATTTTCAAATGCGAAGATGAAAAGAATTCAACATCATACAATAAAATCTCAAAGTTATTTAAAATAAACACATGACAAAAGTAAAAAACACTATTTTTCTCTCTTATATAGATATCCAAAAAAGAAAAAATTTAAATGACTTGTCTTTTCACATATTGAAACGATAATAAAAGGACAGAATAAGTAAGCCATGATAAGGAGTATTTACGGATTTCTTCTATTTAAAACTTCAGCAATAACAGCACGTGTTATTTTTCTTTTTCTTTGTAATGCCAACTGATCAACAGAATCAATAACACGCTTCAATGAAAATAAAGAACGTTCACAACGGCTTACAAGATAGTAAACCGTATCTGGATGTACAATAAGTTGCCTATCGGAAAAAAGCTTAAAAGCAACAGCTGTTAACAATGCATCATCAGGCTGATTAATTTCAACGAACATCACCGAATTAAGACGACTTTTTAGATCATTTAACGTTAAATTCCAAGCGGAAGGAAGTGTTCGTGCCGTCATCAATAAAGTAGCTTGTCGTGCATCAAGATTTCTTTGCTTAATACTGTTAATTAAATGAAAAAGTTCTGTCTCATTGATTTCACCTGTATCAATATCCTCTATTAAAAATGATCTTCCTAAAGAAGCCATAGTAACAGCCTGACCAAGTTCATTGTACTGAATCCTGAAAGCATCTGCTTTTTGGAGCCATATATTAGAAAAGTGCGTTTTTCCAGATCCTTCTTTACCAACCAAAACTGCAATAGGTAAGCTCCAATTGGGCCAGTGATCAATAAGCTGAAAAGCCATACGATTGCTTTCCGTTACCACTAAATCCTCAAATTGAAAAATCGGATCATAAGGAAAATTTAAAGATAATTGCGTTTCACGCCCATTCATTTTAGCGACTCCGAATTTCCGCTTCGCGAATACATCTGAGAACTCAGATAAGTATGAAGAGCAAAACGAACTAAAACGCCAACAGCCGCTGCCGCAGGAACAGCAACAAGCATACCAGTAAAACCAAAGAGTGAAGAAAAAGCAAAAAGTGAAAACATCAACCATACGGGATGTAATCCCACTGATGAACCCACAAGCTTGGGTTGAAGAATATAACCTTCAATAAATTGACCAATTAAAAAAAGTGCCATCACAACAATGATTCCCCCCCAATTATTGGGATAAAACTGGACCCATGCAATACCAACAGAAAGGACCAAACCACTCATTGTGCCGATATAAGGAACAAAGCTAATAAGACCAATAAACATACCAATCAAAAGACTAAAATTGAGTCCTGCAATCGTTAAACCAATAGCATAATAGCCTCCCAATATGAGACAAACTGTTCCTTGTCCACGAACAAAGCCTGCAATAGCTCTATCCATTTCATGAAAAATACTACGGACGGTTTCAAGATGATCACGCGGTATTAACGAATCGATTGCTGTTACCATACGTGGCCAATCTAATAACATATAAAATGCCACCACAGGTGCCACAACAAATAGGCTAACGATATTAACGATAGATTTTCCTGACTTTAAAAGTGAATTCAAAAGAGACGTAATAAAATCCGAACCTTCGCCCAAAAATCCTTTAATATTATTCCGTAATTCATTTGGATCACTTCCAAAATAGCGCCTTAACCAATCAAAATCATGCTCAACAAAAAAGGTTTGAATACGATTAATATAAACAGGTAAACCATCACTCATAAATTGCTGTATTTGCCAACTAATAACAGGAATCAAAATAACTAAAGCAGCAACAAAGGTAATAACAATAAATAAGGTAATAAGGACAGTCCCAAACACACGACGAATACCAAATTTTTCAAGTAATTGAACAATGGGATTGAGAAAATAAGCCAACACAATCCCTGCCACAAAAGGAAGCAAAATCGATCCAAAAACAAACATAAAAAGAATGAAAAAAATCAGCGTACCAAGCCAAAAAAAGATTTGTCTTTTCATATTATTCGGCAACGGTAATTGAGTATACGCTGGCACATAAGTCTTATAACGATCACGAGATGTATTCTCACTCACTTTCTTTCTCATAAGTTGCCAAGAAGACTGTCCGTGATTATCTGATATCTTGCTCATAAAATATCCTAAAAAAATCTTCACAAAAAATTATAAACAACTTCAAAATAAGCTACAAGAAAAGTTGCTTATTTTCTTATCAATATCTCTTGCAGAGAGAACTCTATCATGGCATTGCATAATATCAAAACCTGATTTTCCATTAAAGGAAGGCTCCAATGAGCAATCAAGATCTTATAAAGAATAAATCCAAAGTCGGCCTTACCTACGCAAAAGCCGGTGTAAACATCGATATGGGTAATGCCATGGTAGAAAAAATAAAACCCTTTATACGCGCTACAAAACGAGCCGGAGCAGATGCAGAAATTGGTGGGTTTGGTGGCCTTTTTGATTTAAAAGCCGCTGGCTTTACAGATCCTATCCTCGTAGCAGCCAATGATGGTGTGGGAACAAAATTAAAAATTGCTATCGAAGTAGGTCACCATAATACTGTAGGTATTGATCTCGTTGCTATGTGTGTCAATGATTTACTTGTACAAGGAGCTGAACCGCTCTTTTTTCTGGATTATTTTGCAACTGGAAAGCTCGACCCTGAACAAGGGGCTGCGATTGTTTCTGGTATTGCAGAAGGATGTAAACAAGCCGGTGCTGCTCTTATTGGAGGAGAAACTGCAGAAATGCCAGGAATGTATGCAGAGGGAGATTATGATCTAGCCGGTTTTGCTGTAGGAGCATGCGAACGTAGCAAGCTACTCCCTTCAAAAGATTTGATAGAAGGTGATGTTATATTAGGTCTAAGCTCCTCTGGAATTCATTCCAATGGCTTTTCGCTTGTTCGACGAATCATCCAGAAAAATTATCTCAAATGGAATGACCCTGCCCCTTTTTCCCCTGAAAACAGCCTTGGTATAGCACTTCTTACACCAACACGCATTTATGTAAAATCGCTTCTTCCTATCATGCGAAAATATGAAGGGATTAAAGCTCTTGCTCATATTACGGGTGGAGGCTTTCCTGAAAATATTCCACGTGTCCTTCCATCTTCTCTCTGCGCTGAAATTAATCTTTCTACCATCAATGTTCCAGCAGTATTTTCATGGATTGCCAAACAAGGTAAAATAGAAGAAAGAGAAATGTTAAGAACATTCAATTGTGGTATTGGCATGATCATTATCGTAGCACAGCATGCAGCTGAAACAATTACACAAGCTCTTGAAAGAAAAGGAGAAACTGTAACTCCCCTTGGTATTTTAACAAAATGCCAAGATCAAAATAAAGGAATACTTTATCAAGGGGTACTGCATTTATGAAAAAACAAATCGTCGTTTTCATTTCTGGTAATGGGTCCAATATGGTCGCCCTTGCTCAAGCTAGTCAACAAAAAGAATATCCTGCTGAAATTGTCGCGGTTATTTGCGATAATCCGCGTGCAAACGGTATTGAAAAGGCGCAAAACCATAACTTACCTATTCATATTGTTGATCGTAAAATTTACAAAACAAAAGAAGAGCATGAAGAAGATATTTTTACGATTTTAGATCAATATAAACCAGATTTTCTCTGCTTTGCAGGGTATATGCGTCTTATCTCACCACGTTTTGTAAAACTTTATGAAGGACGAATTTTAAACATTCATCCTTCTCTTTTGCCTTCATTTAAAGGCTTAAACACACATGAAAAAGCTTTACAAGCAGGTGTAAAAATCACGGGTTGCACTGTTCATCTTGTTACAGAAGACATGGATGCAGGAAAAATCCTTGCCCAAGCAGCCGTTCCAGTCTATCCCCATGATACTGCTGAGTGCTTAGCAGAAAGAGTTCTTAAAGTAGAGCATAAACTCTACCCTGAAGCTTTAAAAGCATTTATTGAAGGAAAGAGCAAAATAGTCGATACGCAACAACAGCTTTTATCTTTTTGAGTGTATCAACAATCTATTAATCAGCATATTTCAATGCTTTACACATAGTTTCTGCTCAGTATCTACAATTGAAAATCTCTATGAAATGTTGACATAATAGAGCCCATCTCTTCATAAATTTTTGCACAAAACATGTGATTTTTTGAATTTTATTTCATTTTCAAAATTCTTCTTCTTTATTTAGTTCTATGACATTATCATAAGCTCTATTTATCAAAATGCTCTCGTCTTTAGCCTAAAAAATCTTAAAATACGCAATTTTTCTATTGCATAAATTTTTTCTCATGATGAAAGTGTTTCTTTAACTGTTACAGCTAACTGTTTGAGTGTAAAAGGTTTAGATAAAAAACCAAAAACAGCATCTTGTGGAAGATTTTTAGCAAAAGCATCTTTTGCATATCCAGAAACGAAAAGAAATTTGATACCAGGATAGTTTTTACGGACTTCCTTCAATAAAGTGGGCCCATCCATTTCTGGCATCACCACATCGGAAACAATAATATCAACATCTCCTTTTTGTTCCTCAAGAATAGAGAGTGCTTCCGCCCCACTTGCTGCCTCTAAAACCGTATATCCTCTCATTTGAAGAGCTCTTACCCCCCCCATTCTGACCGCATCTTCATCTTCAACCAATAAAACAGTCGCAGATCCTGTTAAGTCTATATTTTTATCTTTCTCTTCATCTTTTTCAATCTTTTGAGAAATTTCTCCTTTTATATTGGGGATATAACGGGGAAGAAAAATATGAAATGTTGCTCCTTCACCTTCTTTACTTTCACAATAAATATACGCACCGCTCTGCTTGATAATTCCATAAACCATTGATAAACCAAGTCCTGTTCCTTTTCCAACTTCTTTTGTTGTAAAAAATGGCTCAAACATTTTTTCTTGTATAGCAGCAGATATACCAGCCCCTGTATCTGAAATAGTCAATTGCACATACTCGCCAATTGCTAATCCAAGATGATTAAATTCAGCACTTTGTTGCTTTGTAATATTATTTGTTGCAATCGTAACAATACCTCCATCTAACATGGCATCACGCGCATTAATAACCAAATTCATAATAACACGCTGAAAAGATGCTTGATCAACTTCAACGCTCCACAAATCTCTTCCATGGATAATTTTTAACTGAATATTATTCCCCAAAAGTGGTAAAATAAGATTGCGGATATCTGATAAAAATTCAGTAAAATCGACTTCTTCAGGTCGAAGTGTTTGCTTTCTAGAAAAAGCTAATAATTGCTGGACAAGAGCAGCTGCACGATTAGCATTGTTTTTAATATTGATCAGATCAGCATGAGCAGGATCAGAACTACGATGCGTATTTAAAAGAAGATCACACGACATTAAAATTGCTGTTAAAACATTATTAAAATCATGAGCAATGCCGCCAGCCAATTGTCCTACAGCTTGCATCTTCTGACTTTGCATCATTTTATCTTCAAGAGTTTTTTGTTCGGTTGTTTCAATCACAGAGATAATAAGCAAATCTTGCAATGCATCACCGTGATAGGGCGGTACAGACATAATATGGAGCCGTAAATGGCATTCTTCATTTTTTTCTAAAACAGTTTCTAGAGAAACAAAATAATTTTTATTTGTCGCAATTCTCTGAAAAGAACGCTCTAACTGCACACAATCACGACGAGAAATAACATCATAAAAATTGACAGCTTTGTCCATACATCCCGTGAGTGATGAAAAAGCTTTATTCATATGAACCAATTGCCCTGCATGATCCACCACGGCTATTGCAAAAGGACTCGCATCAAAATATTCTCCTAATATACTGGGTAATTTTAATTGATCATCCTCTTCTTTTTGTATTTGTTGTGGAATGATCACAACACGATAAATGGCTTCCTCTTCTAAGAGAGAAGAAACAGATATAAGACAATGGAATATTTTCTCACAAGTCGTGTGTGAATTTAAACATAACGAAAACCTATAAGGTAAAGAGTAACCTGAACTTTGATATCTGTTGGTTTGTAAACAGATATCACTCCATGAGCTCTTAGCACCAACGCTATCAAATAACGAATCAAAATTATGTTGACCAATTGAGAAATTCGCTAAATCAATTGAAAACCATTCTGCAAAAGTCGCATTGGCATAAAGAATAGTTCCTTGTCTATTAACGGATACAAAACCAATAGAAGCTTGATCCAAGTGATTGATAGCCTCTTGAAGGTTCGAGAAAAAAACTTCTCGCGTTTGTTGTAAGTGCGAAATATCAGTAATACGCCAAAATAAAAGCTTTTTTTTCTGTTTTGTGATAGGTTGAATGGAAATATTATACCAAACAGATTTTTTTAATGTAGAATCGGTAAAAATTGGCTGTTCTACTCTTAATTCCTCTTGCGCTGCAAGATTATTACAGGCTGCAACCTTTAAGCGATACGAGAGTGCACCGGCTCCTGGCAGATCTGCAATAACCCTATAACAAGACACTTCAGGCTTATAGGTCAGAATTTTTCGATAGTTTTGATTAGAATAATAAACAAAACCAGAAAGATCAGAGATTACAATTGCATCATCGCTCCTATTAAAGATGCTAAAATCAAAATCTTCATGCGACCACACATGATATCTTAAAATTCCCATTCCACACAAAACGAGTGTTGCAACACCGATCATTGCTAGAATCAAAAAAGATATTGATATCGCCTGTTGCAAATAGTTTTGTGGATAAAAAAAACCTAAAATACCCACAATGAAAAGAAAACCTAATACAAAAACAACACCAAAAATCACAACTCTCCAGTGAAACGAAGACGCTGATCTTTCATTATTCTGAAAATCTTTATCCATCTCTCTTTGCCTTAGCTTATAGCTATTTCTTATGTCACAAACTTCCTTTATATTCGTTGTTATGTTGTTATAAAGTATATACTATGATATTATCTAAGATAAGCTCGCTTAATATTCAAAAGTTTATTTCTTACATTATAAGTGAATCTTTTGAGGGTATGTTTATAACTTTATCTCAATAAAAAATAATATTTCCATCCAAAATGGGAGAAAATCTATGTATATCTGGTTATCAGAGCAGATAGGTGTATCTGCTGCAAACATAACGATAAGCTTTCTGCTTTTTATAATAACAATCGCAGCTATTACCGTAATTATCGTGTTTTTACGTCGCTTAAGTACAGGAAGATACAGCATTAATAGAAAAAAAAGTCTATCACGATTAGCATTATGTGAAGTAATTTCTATAGATCGAGCACGCCGCCTTGTTTTAGTCCGTTGCGATAATAAAGAACATTTGCTCCTTATTGGCGGATTAACAGATGTAGTTGTAGAATCCGATATTACTGATACATCAAAAATACAAAAAAGAAAAATACACACACATCTAAATTCCGCCCCTCCAGAAAGAAACGATGTATCGGATAAAAGTCCCTCTCCTTTTACGAATCAAGCGGTAAAAGATTCAGCCATCACCGCCGAAATTGAGGGGCGGCAAGAACCATCTTTATTCATTCCTACCCATCAAAAATAAAAATATACAATTTTATCACCACGAATTTCGTTTGTTTATCATCTCAATAACCTTAATCATCGCGATAAACTCTTTCACGTCGTTCGTGACGTTCTTGCGCTTCCAATGACAAAACGGCTATCGGCCGAGCCTCAAGACGCTTGATACTAATGGGTTCGCCGGTTTCTTCACAAAAACCGTATGTCCCATTATCAATGCGCTCTAAAGCAGCATCTATTTTTGAAATAAGTTTCCTCTGACGATCACGAGCACGTAATTCGATTGTACGATCAGTTTCACAAGAAGCCCGATCAGTCAAATCGGGCTGACCAACATTCTCTTCCTGCAAATTTTCCAAAGTCTCACGAGCTTCTTTTAATATATCATTCTTCCAAGAAACCAATTTAGCACGAAAATATGCCTTTTGCCGCTCATTCATAAAAGGCTCATCTTCACTAGGGCGATATTGACCATCAATCTCTTCGCTCATGCAATAAAAAACCTCCACATATGCTATGTGCGGTCTATATATTGTGCAATACCCATCAACACAAGAGTAAAATGTTTTTTCATAACAATCGACGAATATATCTAAATGCACTGTTTAGGTTTGATCGCTTTTTTATGTAGATTGAATTCTTGATCAAATCTCATCCAGAATCATTTTTCTCGCTTATTGAAAAACTTTAAAAAGAAGGAAATCAGATATCAGAGCCATCCCTCCCCTACTCCCTACATTGTTAAAAATCTAAATGAAGCAACAATAAATCATTTCATCAATGCAAAAAAATAAAATCTTTATAAAGGCAAAGTGTGATATTCACGTTTCAAATACATCAAAGCATCTTTTTCTTTATTACAGTTGATTGCAACAACCTCACCAATCAAAACACAATGGGTTGCGTGTTCGTGCCAACAAATCAAACGACAATCAAACGACGCTAGAGCGTCTGAAAGACTAGGCGCCCCCGTTTGCAAAGCTCCCCATTGAGCAACATCAAAACGCTCATTTTGTGTAGAATTGCAACGCCTCGAAAAAACATCCGCTAATGAGCGATGTTTTCCTGCCAAGCTATTAACACAAAAATTTCCATTCTCCATAAACACCTGATTCTTTAAATTATGACGCATGAGACAAACAAGAAGGGTTGGAGGATCATCAGATAAAGAACAACACGCCGAAACAGTCACCCCACGTCTTCCCTTAATACCATTTGTTGTCACAATATGCACAGCTCCTGCAAAAAGACTCATGGCATCTCGATATTCTTGGGAAGAAACCGCAATAGTATGTTTATGTTGAAGTTCAGGCATCAAATATGTTTTATGATTCGACATATCTTTCACTTATAAAGCTTTAAAATTTCAAGCAATCTTTCCATAAAAAGACCTATAATACATATTTTTTCTTTTCCGTCATAACACAAAAAATATTTGTGTATACACAGTGATATGATAAAAACTGCCAATCTAAGGAGATTTTAATGCCCCATTCTCATCTCATTTCGCCTTCTCTCTTGGCTTCTGATTTTTCTA
The DNA here is from genome assembly GCF_042197365.1 of Bartonella sp. AA168HLJHH. Taxonomy (NCBI): domain Bacteria; kingdom Pseudomonadati; phylum Pseudomonadota; class Alphaproteobacteria; order Hyphomicrobiales; family Bartonellaceae; genus Bartonella; species Bartonella sp. AA168HLJHH. The sequence goes on from NZ_JBHIRS010000003.1 coordinate 61,163, forward strand.
AACTTGGACAAGAAATGTTAGATGTTGTTGATGCTGGTGCAGATTGGCTTCATCTTGATATTATGGATGGGCACTTTGTTCCTAACATCACCTTTGGTCCTGAAATCATCAAAGCTCTGCGCCCATTAACAAAAGCAATATTTGATGTCCACCTGATGATCGCACCAGTAGACCCTTATTTAGAAGCTTTTGCAAAAGCAGGTTCAGATATTATAACTATTCATGCTGAAGCAGGTCCACATCTTCATCGTTCATTACAAACAATCAAAAAAATGGGGAAAAAAGCAGGAATCGCACTCAATCCAAGCACCCCTGAACATGTACTTGAATATTTGCTTGATCAATTAGATCTCATTCTCATCATGACGGTCAATCCCGGTTTTGGTGGACAAAGTTTTATTCCAGAAATAAAAGATAAAATTAAGCGCGTTAAAAGCATGATTGCAAACCGCCCTATTGATCTTGAAGTTGATGGTGGTATCACCGTTGATACAATTGGGATAGCTGCAAAAGCTGGTGCAAATGTATTTGTCGCAGGCTCTGCAATTTATAAAGATGGCAATAAAGAGCTTTACAAAACACGTATTAGTGCATTGCGCCAAGCCGCAATCCTCTCACAACAAGGAAAAAAATGATGATCGCACGTTATTCCCGCCCTGCAATGGTAACAATTTGGTCTCCTGAAACAAAATATCGTATTTGGTTTGAAATTGAAGCCCATGCCTGTGATGCTCTTGCTCACTTAGGGATTATTCCGAAAGAAGCCGCCAAAGTCATTTGGGAAAAAGGGGCAGCAGCTAAATTTGATGTCAATCGTATTGATGAAATTGAAGCAATTACCAAACATGATGTTATCGCATTTCTAACCCACCTAGCTGAATTCATTGGACCAGAAGCACGTTTTATCCACCAAGGTATGACATCATCTGATGTTCTCGATACAACGCTGAACATTCAATTGATGCGTGCGAGTGATATTTTGCTAGAGGATATAGATCAACTTCTTGAAGCATTAAAAAGACGTGCTTTTGAGCATAAAGAGACAATCACCATTGGGCGGAGTCATGGCATTCATGCTGAACCGACAACATTTGGAATCAAGTTTGCTCTTGCATACGCTGAATTTTCTCGTTGTCGCAAACGTCTTCTTGCTGCACGAGAAGAAATTTCTACTTGCGCGATTTCAGGAGCTGTAGGAACTTTTGCTAATATCGATCCACGCGTTGAAGAACATGTAGCAAAAGCCTTGAAAATGCGTACTGAACCGGTTTCCACCCAAGTAATACCAAGAGATCGTCATGCTATGTTTTTTGCAACACTTGGTGTTATTGCTTCCTCTATTGAAAGGCTAGCAATAGAAATACGCCATTTACAACGAACAGAAGTTCTTGAAGCAGAGGAACATTTCTCACCTGGGCAAAAAGGTTCATCGGCAATGCCTCATAAACGTAATCCAGTTTTAACAGAAAATTTAACTGGATTAGCCCGTATGGTACGTGCATTTGCACTCCCAGCCATGGAAAATGTAGCTCTTTGGCATGAACGTGATATTTCCCATTCATCTGTTGAGCGTTATATTGCTCCAGATGCGACTATTACACTTGATTTTGCTCTTTCTCGCCTCACATCTGTCATTGAAAATCTCATTGTCTATCCAGAAAATATGCAAAAAAATCTCAATAAATTCCGCGGTCTTGTTCACTCACAACGGGTTCTTTTGGCACTCACACAAGCAGGGATTAGTCGTGAAGATTCTTATCGGATTGTACAACGAAATGCGATGAAAGTTTGGGAACAAGGAAAAGATTTTTTAGAAGAACTCCTCAACGACAAAGATGTTACCAAAGCTTTAAGTGAAGAAGAACTTCGCGAAAAATTTGATCTTTCTTACCACACCAAACATATCAATACGATTTTTAAACGTGTTTTTGAAGAACAATAAAGCGACATAGAAAACCAAAATCCATTCAACCTATGATCAAAAATCTGTTGTAACAAAGAAAACAATTCATGAAAGCAAATCAACTCGATATTCTTATTGTTCCTGGCTACAAAGGATCTGGTCCAGATCATTGGCAAACACGCTGGGAAAAAAAATTGTCGACAGCCAGCCGCATTGAACAACTCCATTGGTCAAAGCCTGTTTGTGAAGAGTGGGTTAACAAAGTTAAAACCGCCATCGCAAAAGCTCAAAGGCCTGTTATGCTTATTGCTCATTCATTAGGAGTTCCCAGTGTTATTCATGCAACTGTACAAAATACAGAAAAAATTTGTGGCGCTTTCTTTGTTGCACCTCCAGATGTCGCCAATGAAAAAATACGTCCCAAACATTTAATGACATTTGGCCCCTATCATCGCCAAAAGCTTCCTTTTCCTTCTATTGTCATAGCCAGTCGCAACGATGAGTTTTGTCAATTTTCAGTAGCAGAAAAAATTGCCAATGATTGGGGATCACTCTTTGTTGATGCTGGGTATTCTGGCCATATTAACGCAGAATCCGGACACGGACCTTGGCCTGAAGGGCTTATGGTCCTCTCTCACTTTCTTGCAAAAATTTGATCCAAAAGAGGTGATCTTCTTTCTCATCGCTTATGTATCTTCACCTTTGGGTAAACGTGTAATGATAAAAATTATAAAAGTATCATAGCAATATCATTGAGAAATTCTATCAATTAGGATAGTATCATTTATCAATGTTATTAAAAACCTCTCAAGATAAATAGAGAATCATGATGAATCGTCGCCACCGTATTTATGAAGGCAAGGCTAAAATTTTATATGAAGGACCTGAACCAGGGACTTATATTCAATTTTTTAAAGATGATGCAACTGCCTTTAATGCAAAAAAACATGAAATTATCGACGGAAAGGGCGTTTTAAACAACCGAATTTCGGAACATATTTTTAGCCATCTTGGACGTTTGGGCATCCCAACACATTTTATCAAACGTATAAACATGCGCGAACAGCTTATTAAAGCGGTGGAAATCATTCCGTTGGAAGTTGTTGTTCGCAATGTTGCTGCCGGCTCTCTTGCTAAGCGTTTAGGACTGGAAGAAGGAACCCCGCTTCCGCAATCCATCATTGAATTCTACTATAAAAATGATTCTCTCGATGATCCTATGGTAACGGAAGAACATATCACAGCTTTTGGATGGGCTGTCCCACAAGAGATAGAAGATATCATGCAACTTTCAATTCGTATTAATGATTTTCTTTCTGGGCTTTTTGCCGGTGTTAACATCCAATTAATTGATTTTAAAATGGAATTTGGTCGCCTGTGGGAAGATGAAACAATGCGCATTGTTCTTGCTGATGAAATCTCTCCTGATTCTGCACGACTATGGGATATGCACACACAAGAAAAAATGGATAAAGACCGTTTTCGTCGTGATATGGGAGGGCTTATTAATGCCTATCAAGAAGTTGCCAAACGTCTTGGTATTATGAATGAAAACGAACCAACACGACCAAGTGGTCCCGTTCTCGTAAAGTAAAAACAAGGTAAAAAACATCACCTTATACAAACACCCCTCTTCAAAGGAGAGGTTCTTTTAACAAGCAGGAAGCAAAAAATGAAAGCACGCATCACGGTTACTTTAAGAGAAAGCGTTCTTGATCCACAAGGAGAAGCAATTATCGGTGCTTTAAAAAGTTTGGCTTTCGAAGGCATTCAATCTATTCGTCAAGGAAAGGTTTTTGATATTGTTCTTGATGATTTACCTTCTGAAACTGCAAAGAAAAAACTTGAACAAATGTGTGAAGAGTTACTCGCAAATACTGTCATCGAAAATTATACAATCGAACTTCTGTAAGTGAAACGCTCATGAAAACTGCCATCATTCAACTTCCTGGATTAAATCGTGATCGAGATATGGTTGCAGCATTACATCATATAACGGGAGTTGAGCCACTAAAAATTTGGCAAACAGAAACAACAATTCCAGATGTAGATGTTATTATTATTCCTGGTGGTTTTTCCTATGGCGACTACTTAAGATGTGGTGCGATTGGAGCGCGAACTCCCGTCTTAAAAGCCATTCGTGAAAAAGCACAAGAAGGTACGACAATTATAGGTATCTGTAATGGATTTCAAATTTTGTTGGAAGCAGGATTATTACCCGGTACTTTAATGCGTAACGCTTCTTTAAAATTTGTTTGTCGTGAAATCAAGCTTGAAGTCGTCAACGCCAAGACAAAATTTTCTCGATATTATTCTAAAGGACAAATTATTCGTTGTCCTGTTGCCCATCATGACGGAAATTATTTTGTTGATAGTGAAACATTGAAACAAATGGAAGACAATGAACAAATTGTTTTTCGCTATGCAGAAAATACAAACCCGAACGGCTCAATGAAAGATATTGCTGGTATTGTTAATAAAGCTGGTAATATTCTTGGTATGATGCCCCATCCTGAAAACTTTATTGAACCCGCCCACGGAGGTACTGACGGTCGTTTACTTTTTCAAAGTGCTTTAGAGTTAGTAAATGGATAATGCTGCAAAAATACTCGCGCTCCATAATTTAAAAAAATAAGGATTTATACCATTTCTTGCTTCATAAAGCTATAAACAAAGCTCTTCACAAACAACAATGGATATTATTTTCTAAACACATAATTATTTAAGACCATTTTTAGTCTTAAATCCCACCAAACAAACGGACAAAATCTTCAGCTTACTGTCTATAAATATTTTTATTATTAAACAACATGATTGTTTATAATATAAGCTGCTAGGTTAAAAAAATAAAAATACTAAATTTCGATTAATTTGACGGATAAATACTCATGAAGCCTTGCAATAACATCACTATTACATCAGAACTCATTGCACAACACGGGCTAAAAGAAGATGAATATCAACGTATCCTAACGTTAATTGGTAGAGAACCAACATTTACTGAACTAGGAATTTTTTCTGCGATGTGGAACGAACATTGTTCCTATAAATCATCTAAAAAATGGCTAAAAACTCTTCCGACAGAAGGAAAATATGTCATCCAAGGACCTGGTGAAAATGCTGGTGTTGTCGATATTGGCGAAGGACAATGTGTTGTTTTCAAAATGGAAAGCCATAACCACCCTTCTTATATTGAACCTTATCAAGGTGCAGCGACAGGTGTTGGTGGTATTTTACGTGATGTCTTTACAATGGGAGCCCGTCCTGTTGCTGCTATGAATGCATTGCGATTTGGTGCTCCTGATCACCCACGAACACGCCATCTTGTTTCTGGTGTTGTTTCTGGAATAGGTGGTTACAGCAATTCTTTTGGTGTTCCAACGGTTGGTGGAGAAGTAAATTTTGATGAGCGTTATAATGGCAATATCCTTGTTAACGCTTTTGTCGCCGGTATTGCAAAGACAGACGCCCTTTTTTATTCTAAAGCACAAGGTATTGGACTCCCTGTTGTTTATCTGGGTGCAAAAACAGGACGTGATGGTGTCGGTGGAGCAACAATGGCTTCTGCTGAATTTGATTCTTCAATCAGTGAAAAACGTCCAACCGTTCAAGTCGGTGATCCTTTTACAGAAAAATGTCTCCTTGAAGCATGTTTAGAGCTCATGGAACTTGGAGCCGTGGTTGCTATCCAAGATATGGGGGCAGCAGGACTCACCTCTTCTGCCGTTGAAATGGGAGCAAAAGGAAATCTGGGGATACAGCTTAATCTTGATACAGTTCCTGTTCGAGAAGAAAACATGACAGCCTATGAAATGATGCTTTCTGAAAGTCAAGAGCGTATGCTCATGGTCCTTAAACCAGAACTAGAAAAGCAAGCAGAAGCAATTTTTCATAAGTGGGGACTACATTTTTCTATCATTGGAAAAACAACCGATGATTTACGTTTTCGTGTATTTCATCAAGGGGAAGAAGTTGTCAATCTTCCCATCAAAGAGCTTGGTGATGAAGCGCCTGTTTATGATCGTCCTTGGAGTGAGCCGGCAAAAAAAACACCCTTGAAAGCAGAAGACGTCAAAAAAGTTGAAAATCTTGGTGATGCGCTTCTGTGCTTATTGAATTCTGCTGATCAAAGTTCTCGGCGATGGGTTTATGAACAATATGATACCCTTATCCAAGGAAATAGCCTTGTTTGTCCAGGAGGTGATGCAGGCGTTATCCGTGTAGGAAACAACAGCAAACGTGCTCTTGCTTTTTCTTCTGATGTAACACCTCGCTATTGTGAAGCAGACCCTTATGAAGGGGGTAAACAAGCTGTCGCAGAATGCTGGCGAAACATTAGTACGACAGGTGCAACACCACTGGCTGCTACAGATAATCTCAATTTTGGTAACCCTGAAAAACCTGAAATTATGGGACAGCTGGTTTTTGCTATTAAAGGTATAGGAGAAGCTTGTAGAATCCTTGATTTTCCTATCGTTTCAGGCAATGTTTCTCTTTACAACGAAACAAATGGGGAAGCCATTCTTCCAACCCCCACAATTGCTGGTGTAGGCCTTCTTAATGATTGGTCTAAAATGGTAACAATAAGTGGTATGCAAAATGGAGATATTCTTGTTTTAGTAGGAAATTGCGGCTCCCATTTAGGACAATCAATCTATGCACGTAACATTTTAAATATTGATGCAGGCGCCCCCCCACCTGTAGATTTACAACTTGAAAAAAAGCATGGTCAATTTGTTCGAGATGTCATACATCGTGGTTTTATTCACGCCGCCCATGACCTTTCTGACGGAGGATTAGCGATAGCACTTGCTGAAATGGTGATTAAAGCAGGTAAAGGAATCAAAGTAAAGTTAAGCAATAAATCACCCCATCATGCAGAACTTTTTGGAGAAGACCAAGGACGTTATCTTTTAGCCGTCAAACCTCACTCTCTTAATAGTCTTAAAGAGCTCGCACAAATCAATACAGTTTCTTTAACAAAGCTAGGTCAAGTTGCAGGTGATGCACTTGATATAGATAAAATACTAAAACTTTCTATAGACAAACTCACAAAAGCCTATGAAAACTGGTTTCCACAATTTATGGGTGAAGAGTAAAAATTGTTTTTTCTCTTAAACAGCCTTTATAAAAATGAACAACATAGGAGAATAATGATGGCAATGAGTGCCCATGCAATTGAAACGCTTATTCGTGAAGGCATTCCTGATGCTACAGTAAGAATTCGTGATCTTGCTGGAGATGGGGAACATTATGCTGCAGAAGTTATTTCTGAAAGTTTTCGTGGTAAAACCCGTGTTCAACAACATAAAATGGTCTATGATGCCCTTAAAGGCAATATGGGAAATGACCTTCACGCCTTAATGTTGCAAACAAATGTCCCAAAATAATCTAAAATTTCTTCTTGCATTCACACATTTAATACGATTAAAAGCAGTATGAGTATAAATTACACACTGATAAAAATCTGAAATATCGAGGGATAAAAATGACCACTGTTCATGATTTTATTGACAACGAAATTAAAACAAACGACGTCATTTTATTCATGAAAGGAACACCTGACGCTCCGCAATGCGGGTTTTCAGGACAAGTTGTTCAAATTCTTGATTATTTAGGATTGAATTATAAAGGGATTAATATCTTAACTTCTAACGAATTGCGTCAAGGGATTAAAGATTACTCAAATTGGCCAACAATTCCACAGCTTTATATCAAAGGTGAATTTATCGGAGGCTGTGATATTGTTAAAGAGATGTTTCAAAACAATGAGTTACAGGAACTTTTGAAAGAAAAAAATATTCCATGTAATCAATCATAGGTATCTTTCATTTTATTCAGACTCTTAAAAAGAGCTGTTTTCAGACGAAATTTTTATTTCAAGGATGCCATATGTCATATTCAGTCGATGAACAAACGCATAGAGATGCGATTAGAAACAAAATTGGCTATAAAGAATTTGTTATTCTTATTGCTTCGCTCATGGCTATTAACGCTATAGCTGTTGATATTATGCTGCCAGCTATGCCCGATATTTTAGACGGCTTAAATGTTCTCAATGAAAATGATCAACATTATATCATTTCGAGTTATCTTATTAGCTATGGTATTGCTCAAATATTTTTCGGTCCAATAAGCGATAGGTATGGACGACGTAAACTTATTCTTCTCGGGCTTGCTTTTTATTCATTTACGGCGATTGGCTGTGCCTTTGTAACTGATTTTTCTCTCTTACTTATTTTACGTATCTTGCAAGGAATTGGAGGGGCTGCTATGCGCGTGCTCACAGTTTCCGTCGTACGTGATCTCTACAGTGGTCGAAAAATGGCAGAAGTTATGTCTATTGTTATGATGGTTTTTCTTGTTGCACCAATGGTTGGTCCCGCAACAGGACAGATCATTTTACTGCTCGGACATTGGCAATATATTTTTATTTTCATGGCAATGATTGGTTTAGGACTGATGATTTGGATTCAACTGCGCTTGCCTGAAACTCTTTATGCGCAACGCTCTCTTTCCTTTTCTTCAGTTAAACACAACTTATGGATTGTAATAACCAATCGCACAACACTTTGCTATACACTTGCAACGTCCATTATTTTAGGCTGTATCTTTACCGCCGTTAATACATCACAACAAACATATGAAGGGATCTATAATCTAGGACTTTGGTTCCCTATTGCTTTCGCAGTTGGTGCTGCATTTCAAGCTCTATCATCATTCTTTAACTCTCAACTCGTTGGACGCCTTGGAATGCGGCGTATTGCTCATACTATGCTTTTGCTCTTTTGTGCCACTTCATGCATTTGGTTTATTGGGTCCATCTTAGCAGGTGGTGTTATCCCTTTTCCTTTTTATATGACGTTATATTGTATATTAATGTTTACCTGCGGTGGTATTATGGCCAATTTCAATACACTCGCTCTTGAACCTGTAGGAGAAATAGCTGGAACAGCTTCTTCTGTATCCGGCTTTCTTCAAACATCTATCGGTGCAGGACTTAGCTTTTTTATTGCCCAACAATTTGATGAAACAACCATCCCAAACTCAGCAGGATTTTTCTTTCTGAGTCTCACTGCCATACTTCTCGTCTTATGGGCTGAACGTGGTCATCTTTTTAGACAATATCATAGTAATCCTAACGAATAAATATTACTACGAAAGATTAATAACATCTCTCTTGAACAATAAGAAAATAAACCTATCAGACAAAATAAAACATCTCCAAATAGAACATTCTTGTGTTAAACATTCACATTGTTTGTTTAAAGGTACAGCTCTCGAAATATCAAATCATTTCACGACAGCACCCATAAATGGTATAATGTAAAAAAACAAACATACTATTGTTGCAACAACTCTTGTCTGTGAAACGGTTTATTAAAAAATATTTTTATTCTTTTCTTCAATAGTTTTTATGAAGACGGGCTGGTCTCTCATCTCATGACAGGCAAACAAACAGTTTTGATTGGTTTAACCTAAACAAGATCGAAATAAGAGAAAAACTTACGCTTTAGGTCTTTCGTTCAATATAAAAAATAATAAATTATCTTTATAAATTAATATCTTACACAATCATAAAACCATAGGGAACTTTCCCATTTATAAAATACATTTAATTGATAAATTTTCCTGATTTTGGAAATCCTCTTGGAACCAAACGCCCGACGCCCGCACGCATTCCCATCCATTCAATGAGATCATCAGCTTGACGGTTAAAGATTCGTTCAGCTGTATCTTGCCAACTTAAGCCTTCTGATAAATTAAAAGTCTTGGCATCAACAACAGCACCTTCTTTATAACGCTGTAAACGAACACCTTTACCGCGATTCATTTCTGGTATTTGTTCAATAGAAAAAATAAGCATTTTACGGTTTTCACCGACTACAGCAACATGATCACCATTTACCGGAACACAAAGCTTTACCTTATCAGGAGCTTTCACATTCATCACTTGCTTTCCTTTTCGTGTATTGGCGATCACTTCTGCAGAAGAAACAATAAAACCATTACCGTGAGATGAAACCAAGAGCAATTTTTCCTCGGCGTGATGCACAAACGCTGTGAGAACATCGTGCTCATCATCCATATCAACTAAGAGACGAATAGGTTCACCATGTCCCCGCCCTCCAGGTAAATTATTTGCACCAATAGCAAAAAACTTCCCCCCCGTACTGATCAGCACAATCTTGTCGGTCGTAAATGCTGGAAAGGCTAACTTTAAACTGTCTCCTTCTTTAAAAGAAAGTGCTTTATAATCGTTCAAGTGTCCCTTCAAAGCACGCATCCACCCCTTTTCAGAAATAACAATAGTAATCGGTTCTTTTTCGATCATTGCTTGTTGAATATCATCAAGATCATGTCTTGGTGCCTCTTCAAACGTCGTACGTCTTTTCCCCAAGAGTGTTTCAGGACCAAAAGTGTTTCGAACTTTTTTGATTTCTTCTGAAATTATTTTCCACTGTTTTATAGGAGAAGCTAACAAATTCTGTAGTTTTTCTTTTTCAGCTTTCAAACTTTCAAATTCTTTACGAATTTCAAATTCCTCAAGTTTACGCAAAGAACGCAAGCGCATATTAAGAATAGCTTCAGCTTGATTTTCTGTTAATTCAAACCGATTAATCAGCTTCTTTTTCGGTTCATCCTCTTCACGAATAATCTGAATGACCTCATCGAGATTTAAATAGGCAATAAGATATCCATGAAGAATTTCCAATCGGCTATCAATTTGATCAAGCCGATAATGAGAGCGACGAATAAGCACTTCTTGACGATGTTCAAGCCATTGCTGCAAACTTTCTCGCAAAGAAAGGACATTGGGTATTTTTCCCAAAGACAAAACATTCAGATTAAGGGGAAATCTTACTTCAAAGTCAGTCAATTTAAAAAGAGACTCCATAAGGAGCTCCGGATCAACCGACCGATTTTTAGGAACCAGCACGATTCTGATATCTTCTGCTGATTCATCTTGGATATCCTCAAGCATTGGCAATCGGCGTGCAAGCAATAACTCTGCTGTTTTTTCAATAAGACGTGACTTTTGAATCTGATAGGGAATTTCAGTTACAACAATCACATAAGAACCACGGCTACCAGATTCCTGATGCCAACGTGAACGCAAGCGAAAGAATCCACGCCCAACACGATAGGATTCCTCAATACTTTTTTTAGGTTCAACTAAAATTCCCCCCGTCGGAAAATCAGGACCAAGAACAAATTGATTTAATTCCTCATCATTTACATCGGGATGCGCAATCAAATGGAGTGCTGCATCACAAAGCTCAGCAACATTATGGGGGGGAATAGATGTTGCCATACCAACAGCAATACCAGAAGAACCATTTGCTAAAAGATTAGGGAAAGCTCCTGGTAAAACAACAGGCTCTTCATCTTCCTCATTATAGGTTAAACGAAAATCAATAGCATTCTCATTAATTCCTTCAAGTAACAATGCAGCCACTTCAGTCATACGTGCTTCCGTATAACGCATGGCAGCAGCATTATCACCATCAATATTACCAAAATTGCCTTGCCCATCAACCAACGGATAACGAACAGCAAAACTTTGAGCCAAGCGCACCAAGGCATCATAAATAGACGCATCCCCATGAGGATGAAATTTTCCCATGACATCACCAACAATCCGCGCACATTTCGCATAAGACTGTCCAGGATTTAGCTTGAGAAGACGCATCGCATGAACAATCCGCCGGTGGACCGGCTTCAATCCATCACGTACATCAGGCAATGCACGGTGTGTAATCGTAGAAAGTGCATAAGCCAAATAACGTTCCTGTAAAGCAGAACGTAATTCTATTGGTTCAATATGTTCTTTATCAAAAGGTAAATTCATTTTATCAGACATAGTATTAAAACAACAATTCCCACAATAATAAGAAATTATTTTATAGGATTTATTTAATGAAATCTTCTATGAGTCGACTTTTTTATTAAAAGTCAATTACATAAAAACAAACGCTGCAATTAGAACATGAACAGAAAATTATATCAATTTGAAAAATTTATACATGTCCTTCCCCCCTTGTCTTAAGTAATTTATTGAAAGCTTTGTCAAATTCGACGATAATTTAACTGCCCACAAAGAGTTATTTCATCTTTTCTGAAATGACAAAAGCACCTTTCAAACATCATCTTTTATTATAAAGATAAATTGTATAACAACCCCATTCAGTTTTTCTACGAAAAACCAAAAAAATGTTCAAAACTTATGAAATTTAAACTTTTCAGAGTAAGTCCATAGAATGGAAAACCACATTATTCTCATAAAAACGAAGAGACACAATTCTCTGCTACAACGTTGTAAAAACTTCAATAAAAAATAAATAATATATTGACATATAAAGATAATTCATTTTTTTCAACTAAAATGAGGCTCCCGAATATTATAGAATTCTTTTATTTCTAATTTATTCATGATCAAGCAATTATAATTATTTCCTCACCTATCACAAGGGGAAAAGCCACTATAGAAACAAGGAATAAAAATGCCTCGTAAAGAATCAACACAATAGCGTTTTGCCTATCTAAATTTCACAAATAGTACACGCACACACCGTTGACTCTTGAAAGGCATCAAAACTTCACTCTACGTAGAAAAAGACGAAAACAATCCATTATCAACTTTATGAGCTATTTTTGTGAGTAGGAGCCATGCGGATTCCTAAATCACGTAATTGTGTAGGAGAAACATCAGACGGAGCGCTCATTAAAAGATCAAGCGCCTGTTGGTTCATAGGGAATAAAGCAACTTCACGCAAATTTTTAACACCTTGTAACAGCATAATAATGCGGTCAATTCCCGCAGCCATGCCACCATGTGGCGGAGCCCCATAATGGAATGCACGATAAAGACCACCGAAACGATCTTTCACAACTTCCTTAGAAAGTCCTACAAGTTCAAAAACTTTAAGCATCATTTCTGGTAAGTGATTACGAATTCCACCTGATGCAATTTCATAACCATTGCAAACAAGATCATATTGAAAAGCTTTAATAGTAAGAGGATCTTGGCAGGCAAGGGCATTTTCTCCCCCTTGGGGCATGGAAAAAGGATTATGTCCAAAATCAATCTTTTTTTCATCTTCATTCCATTCAAAAAATGGAAAATCAACAATCCACGCCAAAGAGAAACTATCTCTATCAAGAAGATCTAATTCTTCCCCTACCCTTGTGCGTGCTGCTCCGGCAAAAGATGAAAACTTTTTTGGATCGCCAGCTACAAAAAAACAGGCATCCCCACTTTCAAGACCAAGCTGTATACGGATTGCTTCAGTCCTCTGTTCACCAATATTTTTGGCGATAGGCCCTGCTCCTTCAAATTTTCCTTCTTCTTCACGCCAGAAAATATAGCCGAGCCCTGGTTGCCCCTCGCCTTGTGCCCATACATTCATACGATCACAAAAAGCACGACTTCCACCCGTTTTAGCTGGAATAGCCCACACTTGTGCATTCTCATCATTCGCTAAAATTTGAGCAAAGACTTTGAAACCAGAATTATAAAAATGCTGAGAAACATCTTCCATAATGATCGGATTACGCAGATCAGGCTTATCAGAACCATATTTTCGCATTGCTTCATCATAGGAAATGCGAGGAAAGCTTTGTGTCACAGTCTTTCCATCTGCAAATTCTTCAAAAATAGAACGCATAATAGGTTCCATAGTTGCTAAAACATCTTCTTGCTCAACAAAACTCATTTCAACATCTAATTGATAAAATTCACCAGGAAGACGGTCGGCCCTTGGATCTTCATCTCTAAAACATGGAGCAATCTGAAAATAACGATCAAAACCTGACATCATCAACAACTGTTTATATTGCTGTGGCGCTTGCGGTAACGCATAAAATTTTCCCTGATGAACACGACTTGGAACCAAAAAATCACGTGCGCCTTCCGGCGATGAAGCTGTCAAAAGTGGCGTCGTAAATTCCGTAAAACCATTATTTTGCATAGCCCGTCTCATAGCCGCAATAATTTCAGTCCGACGCATGATATTTTTGTGCATAGTCTCCCGACGCAAATCAAGAAAACGATATTTTAATCGAATATCTTCTGGATAATCAGGCTCACCAAAAACCGGTAAAGGAAGCTCATCAGATTTTGAAAGAATTTCTACCTCTTGTGCAAAAATTTCAATCTCACCTGTTGGAAGCGCTGCATTAATAACCTCATCAGAACGAGCACATACCTCCCCATCCACACGAATAACCCATTCAGAACGCACTTTTTCAATCACTTTAAATGCTGATGAAGCAGGGTCAGCAACAATTTGTGTGATTCCAAAATGATCACGTAAATCCACAAAAAGAATCCCTCCATGATCACGAACACGATGAACCCACCCCGAAAGACGAACTTGTGTTCCTACATCACATCTACGGAGAGCCGCACAATGATGACTGCGATAACGATGCATGTTTTTTGCCTTTGATTATAATATTCACATGCGCTACAAACGCTTTTTAATAACCATTTGTCAAGATATGAGAATAAAAACTTAAAAATAAAGTCACCAAAGGACAAATTTAATTTATCGAATTATAATAAAATGATGAATCTTATTACACAAACAACAGATCTTGAAATTGCACTTAACGCTCTACGTACCTCTGATTTTGTAACAGTCGATACTGAGTTTATCCGCGAAATAACTTTTTGGCCTCAACTGTGTTTAATACAGCTTGCATCACCAGATGTTACAGTTTTGATTGATCCCATAGCACCAGATATTGATTTACAACCATTTTTTGACCTTATGGTCGATAAAAAAGTTGTAAAAGTTTTTCATGCTGCGCGCCAAGATATTGAAACAATTTATCACCTTGGAGGTGTTATTCCTTCCCCTCTCTTTGATACACAAATAGCAGGATCCATTTGTGGATTTGGTGATTCTATCTCCTATGATCAAATTGTACAACGCTGTACAGGGCATCATCTTGATAAATCCTCCCGCTTTACAGACTGGAGTTACCGCCCTTTGTCGGAAAAACAACTGCTCTATGCACTTTCCGATGTAACTTACTTAAGAGATGTTTACTTGTTATTGAAAAAAAGGTTAGAGAAAAATCAACGAGCTCACTGGATGGATGATGAAATAACAATCCTTTTAAATCCTAAAACCTATGATATGCCAGAAGATGAAGCATGGAAAAAAGTGAAAGGAAAAATTAAAAAGCCACGTGAACTTGCTGTATTACAAAAGATAGCAGCTTGGCGGGAACGTGAAGCACGAAAATACAATATGCCACGTCGTCATATCATAAAAGATGAATGTCTTATAGAAATAGCAACCCAACAACCAAAAGATGAATCTGCATTAAAACGGTTGCGCAGTCTTAATAAGAACTGGGATAAACTCTCAATTGCTCAATCATTAATCAAAGCTGTCCACGAAGGATTAGAGGTGGATCTTTCTACTTTACCCCCCATTCCTAAACATAATCCACTCAATGATACGACAGCCGCTGTTATCGATCTGCTCAAAGTGTTATTAAAAATTGTTGCAAATGAAAACAGCATTGCCCCTAAAATTATTGCAACATCTAATGATTTAGAAAAAATTGCCAATGGAGGAATAAAGAAAAATATTCCCGCTATGAATGGCTGGCGCTATGAAATATTTGGTAAAAAAGCCGAACAACTGCTAAAGGGCCAGATAGGGTTTTACTTTAACGATGGAAAAATAAGCACAAAACAGCTTTAATTTACATTTTCATTTTGAAAAATCCATTACGCTACTCATTATCTACATCAATTGGTATGCCCTATAGGCCAACGCAAACAGGATAAATAAAGCCTACTTCTGACAAAGTTAAAAAATTAAATAGTAAACTCTTATTAAAATGATAGCTAAATCTTTATCAGGTCAATTAAATAGAAATCCCATTAAAAATAATCTAAAAAAAACAGACAGTTCCTTATTTAAAAGTTTTGAAAAAAAAGTTCTGATAATAAAAGCGCATTCATTACAAAAATAGCAGCCTAGAAATAGGAACAAACAAAGATATAATGCCTCACGTTACCATATCGTATTAAAAAACTACCAAGATTGCAATCTAACAATCAAAAACGAGCCAGCATAACAACTAAAATACCTAACAAAAGCAATATATTGATTTCTAACGATAATCTAGCGTTATTTATATTGAATTAGACCTCCGAATATCGTAAGATCCTCTCATTCCATCTCAATAAGACTCATAAAGTTTCACATAAGAAATTATATGATAAAGCGCTGTTTTTTATAAATTAAACACCTTTCAAAGGATTCAAAAATCATGGTTAATAAATAGTTGTGATTTATTTCTATTTTTTATAGTGAAAGGATTTTATAATGACTGAAATGATATTCTTTTGACAGACCGTGAAAGTGCAAAACTGTTTCATATGAGTATTTCAACATTCCAGCGTCATGTAACCAATAGATCTCTCCCAAAATCTTTAAAACTTGTTTTTTATCGCGTTGGTTAAAATCGAATCTTATCAAGATAATCGAGCAAGCTAAACAGAAACGTTATAACGACGCAGCATAAAAAGAAAACCTTTTCACGTAAAAATGGACAAAACTTTTCATTTTCACATGAAGCTTATGAAGTGAAAAATCCATCCTGTGATGCACGTAACAGAATAAAAAATTATGTTTTCTTTTATGAATGCTCAGGCATTACAAATGCTTTGCGTGGTGTCTAGCAGGGGCGTTATGGAACAAGTCCTATTGTCCAGCTCATGATGATAGGCTACCTAGTTTATCCCTCGTCAATGGCCCTATTATTAAGACATAAAACACGAATAAATTAGGGAAAAAATCAAAAAATTTCAAAAGCGAGAGGTTGTTTTATTATTTTTGATAACTTCTGTAATCGTCCAAGAGGACGTTCTCCTAATAACCCAGCGTAATTCTTTGGGATCTGCAGGATAATATGATCTGCTTTTTTATGCCACAATAAATGAGGTAAAATTCCTGCAACAGAAGCACTAAAAAGATGAGCAATACGCATAGTTTCGCCAAGAATACGTGCTTTTTCAATTATATTTTGAGTTGCTAATTGAAAAATGGGAAGAGATTCTTTATCAACCAATAAACTCGTATTGCGAAAAAAAACAGCAAGCGCCGCATAAAGGCGCCCTTCATGAGAAATTCCTGGATAAGATCCTAAAGCTATTTGATTTGCTGCTTCATTGCCTCGATAATCTGGATGTATACGCCAACCAATATCCGCAAGAAGACAAGCGGCTTGACGATAACGGCATTCATTTTCGGTTTCTGAAATTCCAAAAACTTCAAAAGCATTCGTCGTAAAATCAATGAGTTCTTCTGCTTGTTTTGGTGAACGTGCCCGTAAAATAGCCATTTCTGTGCATGCTGCAATGAGAGGATCTGAAAGTCGAATCGTCTGCGGCAATCGTGAATAAAGAAAACCTTCACGAACACCAGCACCAGAAAAGATTATCTTTTCAAACTCCATACACTGAATGAGTTCAATAAGAACTATTGCCCCATAAGATAAAAGTTTTCGACGGTTCTGAGAAACCGCTGCAATCCCTCTCATATTATCAATATTGCCACGTGCTACAAGACGTAAAAAGTTCTCCATTTCAACAGCATCAACTTCATAGCCATGCATAACAGGGAGCCGATAGTGTTTCATTGCCATATGGAGTTTTGCCAAATTACGCCATGTCCCCCCTACTGCATAAAAATAACGTGCTATACCTTTACGAGCACGAACAACAGACGATTTATAAAATTGCTCATGTACAATTTTTGTAGCTACAGCACTATCATTATTTGACATATACTGTAGCCTTAAACCACCCAATGGGAGCGTTATCCCTTCACCAACATCAGAATGATCAATATCAATCAGCTCAAGACTTCCACCACCAAGATCCCCAGAAATACCTTTTGGTTGATAAAAAGTAGACACAACTCCATATGCTGAATACATAGCTTCTTCACTTCCTGAAAGAAGATATATTTTATTTTGCAAAATATCTTCAGCATGCTGAATAAATGCTACGCCATTCTGTGCATCTCGTGCTGCTGCTGTTGCTAAAGTATAGACCTCATCTGCCCCAATCTGTCGACAAAGCGTACGAAACCGTTTCAGTGTTTGCAACGCCATTTTCATCGATTTTTCTTCTAAAAATCCTGTTTTCGCCACACCATGACCGAGACCACAAAGAATCTTTTCATTAAATAAAACTGTTGGTGATCGAACAAGCCCCTCATAAATAACCAACCGAACAGAATTTGAGCCAATGTCAATAACAGCAACAGGCTTACGCCCTTTTAACCGACCTTGAGCATCTCTATATGTCATTGGATTTTAGTCTTTATGTATTTCGGCTTGTTGCCGATGCAACGCAACCAAGCGCGAAACAGAAGACTCAAAAGACTCATTTTCCCCCGCAAAACTTGTATTGGCCATAAAATACTCCTGCGCATTAAATAGACTTTCACCTATCTGCGGTGTAATACGTTTTGATGTTCCATCCTTAAGTATATCAAAGCTTTGTTGATTATCAATGATATTAGCTAACATAATCTGTAAAAGAATTTTGTGACGCACTATTTTATTAAAAACCGGAACTAATATTTCAATACGATAGTCCAAATTACGAGGCATCATATCAGCAGAACCTAAGTAAACGAGTGCATTTTCATTAGGCAAATCTTGACCATTCCCAAAACAAAAAATGCGACTATGTTCAAGAAAACGCCCAACAATTGATTTTACACGAATATTATCCGAAATTCCTAGAATACCAGGCCGTAAACAACATATCCCCCGCACAACCAAATCAATTTGCACCCCTGCTTGACTGGCACGATATAAAGCATCAATAATTTCAGGATCAACCAATGCATTAACTTTCATCCAAATAGCAGCAAACCTTCCCTGTTGTGCATGAACAATTTCTCCCTCAATATGCTCTAAGATACGACCACGCAATGTTAAGGGTGAAAAAGCAATCTTCATTGTTTCATTTGGACGCTCATATTGCGCAATATAATTGAATAATAACGCAACATCATGAGCGATATCATCATCCGTGGAAAAAAAAGAAAGATCGGTATAAGTTTTAGCATTAATGGGATGATAATTTCCTGTTCCAAGATGAACATAAGAGCGAAGACGTTTTCCCTCACGTCTCACAACCAATGACATCTTAGCATGCGTTTTTAATGCAATAAAACCAAAAATAACTTGAACCCCAGCACATTCAAGATCCCGGGCCCAACGAATATTTGCTTCCTCATCAAAACGTGCTTTAAGTTCTACCAAAGCAGTTACAGACTTTCCCTGTTCAGCTGCTTCAATCAAAGCGCCAACAATTGGACTATCATTTGATGTACGATAAAGTGTTTGTTTTATTTCTACAACATCAGGATCGCAAGCAGCTTGACGTAAAAATTGGACAACAACATCAAATGTCTCATAAGGGTGATGAATCACAATATCATTTTCACGAATAGCCGCAAAACAATCCCCTTTATGTTTACGAATACATTCTGGAACAAGAGAAATATAAGGAATAAATTTAAGATCATCGCGGGGAATAGAAACAATTTCTGATACCGTATTAAGCGCTAAAAATCCGTCAAGGACATTAATACAATTATCAGGAACAGCGAGACTATTCGCTATAAATTGGCGTAAACTCTCTGGCATTTTTGCGTCAAACTCAACTCGAATAACCTGCCCACGGCGCCGCCTTTTGAGAGCAGTTTCAAAAAAATGAACAAGATCCTCAGCTTCTTCTTTTACTTCAATATCGCTATCTCGGATTATTCTAAATGTACCAATTCCTTTAATCTCATAGTTAGGAAATACATGTTTAATAAAAAGGCAAATAACATTTTCAGATGCGATAAAACGAAAATGATTACCTTCTTGAGGAAGAAGAACGAAACGCCTTAAAAGCATTGAAATAGACAACAACACTGTGTGTGAATTCTGATCAGTTTCTCCAGACAATTGAAGCCCAATAGAAAGCCCTAAATTAGGAATAAATGGAAAAGGATGAGTAGAATCAACAGGTAAAGGTTTTAAAACAGGAAAAATTGTCTCAAGAAAATATTTTTCAAGCCATGATTTTTCAATTTCTGAAAGATCATCAGAACAAATAATTTCAATATCATTCTTTTTTAATTCATCACGTAAAACATTCAATTCTCGTAGTTGGTGAGCCTGCAGCTTTGAAATCTCAGCTAATACAATATCAAGTTGTTCCTGTGGAGTGTGCCCATCTGCACTGCACGCTGTAACGCGAGCACGAATTTGAGCTGCTAGTCCTGCAACACGAACCATAAAAAACTCATCAAGATTTGCAGCTGAAATAGAAAGAAATTGTAGACGTTCTAATAAAGGATGTTTCGAATTAGCCGCTTCCATCAAAACACGATTATTAAATTGTAGCCATGAAAACTCTCGATTAATAAACCGTACCGGATTTTTCATTGTTATATTCGATATAGAAATTTTATCTACCACCCTCTGTTCCATATATCCTAATAATTTTCTTTTATATTTTCTAAAATCCTTGACGAAATATCTCACATGACATTTGATATTATGTTATCATCATAATAATATATCAAAGCCTAACTTCCCTCATCATTTTTCTATTTAATATTAAAAAATACTTGGAATTATTGCTATGCGCAAAGCACTAAAAGTAAGACAACTATTCTAATATAGCATAAAAGAGTAAAAATTTGTCTTAAAAAGCAGCTTGCATTATTATACGCTTTATTACAAACTCACGCCTATAAAATAGAAGAGCCCAATCATAGCTGATGAGAAAATTTATTCTGGAGTTTGTATGCCATGGCTGATCACAATATTCCTCATTTCCAAAATGACCTTGGATATAAAACAATCGAAATTGGTGTGAAAGAATTTATGTGTGTAGGCGCTACACACCCATTCGATCATCCTCATATCTTTATCGATATGGGAGCAGCAGATGAGAAAATTTGCCCTTACTGCTCAACCCTTTATCGTTATGTTCCCTCGCTATCATACGATCAAACAAACCCAACAGGATGCTTATATCATCCAGAAAAGCTATTATAATTGCGTTTTTTGGCTTTCTTAATAACCCCTCTTTTAATTCTGCTTGTTTAATATGAAATCATTTGTGGAACAATCACCCATCATCGTTGGAGGAGGAATTGCTGGTTTAAGCACTGCTTTAGCACTCGCTCATAAAGGAATTGCAAGCACCATTATCGAAAAGTGTAAGCAACTTGAAACGATAGGCGCTGGTATTCAACTGACACCAAATGCAACATCTATTCTTGCTCGCTGGAAACTTCTTAACAAACTCACTGAAGTCGCGACAATCCCATATTTTTTTGAGTTAAAAGATGGATTATCTTTAAAAATACATCTACGGGCTCATCTTATTAATCTAACAGAAAAATATTGGAAAGCCCCTTATATGACGATTCACCGCGCGGCTTTACAAAAAATTTTATATAATGCAGTGATTGAAAATCCTTTGATCAAATACAAAGCAGGCGAAACGATTGTATCTTCTACCCAATCGGCAACCAACATTAAAATCACGACAATAAAAATAGATACGGCAACAGAACAGCTTTATTCAACGCCCCTCCTGATCGGATGTGATGGCGTTTGGTCAACATTACGGCAACAATCTCCTTTTCATGAAAAAGCAACTTTTAGTGGCTTTATTGCTTGGCGTGCAACAACAACATCTGATAATCTTCCTCAAAACTTTCGTTCTTCATTGCAAAATATGAAGACAATTACGGCTTGGATGGGACCAAAAAATCATCTTGTTGTCTACCCCATTCAATCGTCAGAAAAAATTTTTAATTTTGTCGCCATTACGCATGGAGAAAATTCAAAAGAAGGATGGGCCCATAAAGGAGATAAAGAAAAACTCAAATCTCTTTTTAAAGATTGGAATTCAAAAATCTTACAAATCTTCGATCATATTGATGAATGGAGTTATTGGCCACTTTTTCAAATGAAACAAAATCGTTTTATCGGTTTAGAGAGACAAGTATTTGTTGGCGATTGCGCACATGCTGCCTTACCTTTTGCAGCACAAGGTGCCGCTATGGCAATCGAAGATGCCGCCACATTAGCAAAAGCACTTTCATTGAAAGATTTTTCATTAACGAAAGCACTTTCGCTTTACGAAACAACACGCACCCCGCGTATTGCAGCAGTAAAAAAACGCGGAGATTTCAATAGATTAGCCTATCACGCAACCGGTCCCATAGCAATTGCACGCAATCTCATGATGAAAATTCGTACACCAGAGAGCATTATGTCAGATCTCAATTGGCTTTACATGTATGATGCGATGAATTCTATAAAAAATAATGATAAAAACTTATAAAATTCTTCCGGCACTTTGAATATTACGAAAGAACGAGATTTTTTTAATTTTATGACACTAAAAAATATCATAATTTACTCTAATAAAAGCAATATTTTTCGAAACCTACAATCCGATTTTAAAAGCTCCATTTTTAGCTCTCCTAAAAGCAAAAACACCACTCAAAATCAGCTCCCATCTTTAATCTTTCTTTAACTCAATTCTACATCAACAACACCCTGAATTAATTTCATAGCATTTGCGACATGTGAATTTACCTTATATCGCTTAGGAAGCGCAATTTCGACTTCTCGCAATCCATCCTCTTGAATTAAAATAAGCCCAACCTCTCCATTCCCCCCAAGATTTAAATTTTGTTCAATTTGTGGAAGCATATCAACTGTTTTTATAAAGAGACGCATCATTTTATGCTGTTGTAATGATTCATTTTCCAAAGACTGAATTGTTTCAATTCGCAAACTAACTCCTTCAGAACGATTTTCTGCGCTCACCGTAATAATAAAAGATTTTCCGGGTTCTAGCATCTCTTCATAATCCGAGAGTGCCTCAGAAAAGAGAACTGCTTCATATTGTCCACTTGTATCAGAAAAATGAATAATTCCCATTTTTTTACCAGATTTTGTTTTGCGCACGTTTTTTGCCACAACAGTTCCAGCAAGCCGTGCAGCCGTTGCTCCCCCTTTAACGGCATTGGCAAAATTACCCCAAGTCTGAATGCGTTTTTTGTTCAGAATAGCTTGATACTCCTCCAAAGGATGCGCAGAAAAGTAAAAACCTATAGCTTGAAATTCTCGATAAAGTTTCTCAGCCGGCAACCAAGGGGTTGTTTGCGATAAAATCAATGGTTCTTTTAATCCTCCTGCCATTCCAAATATATCAACCTGCCCGCTAGAATTGTCATCGAGAATACGAAGTGCACGCGCATGAAGGGTTCCAAGATTGGCTAATAAAACCTCACGTGCAATGTTAAAACAATCAAAAGCACCAGCACAAACTAAACTTTCCATCGCACGCTTATTAACAATACGAGGATCAACACGCGCACAAAAATCTTCCAAATCCTTAAAAACCTTATTCCCACGACAAGAAACAATATGATCTACAACAGTTTCTCCCACACCTTTAATGGCAGCAAGAGAATAATAAATACAGTTATCACCAACCTCAAAAACACGATGAGATGTTTGTATAGAAGGTGCAATAACTTCAATACCCAACCTTAATGCTTCACGCCGAAAATCATTGAGCTTATCTGTATTCGTCATATCATATGTCATTGAAGCAGCTAAAAACTCAACGGGATAGTTTGCTTTCATATAAGCTGTTTGGTAAGAAACAATTGCATAAGCAGCAGCGTGCGATTTATTAAAACCATAATCGGCAAATTTTGCTAAAAGATCAAAGATAATATCAGCTTGATCTTTATCCACACCACCTGCAACGGCTCCATTAACAAAACGCGTACGCTGTTTTTGCATTTCAGCATGAATTTTTTTCCCCATAGCACGACGTAATAAATCGGCTTCCCCAAGCGAATAGCCAGCAAGCACCTGAGCAATCTGCATCACCTGTTCTTGATAAACAATAACACCTTGTGTTTCTTTGATCAGATGATCTATTTTAGGATGAATAGAAGCAATTTCCTCTTCCCCATGTTTGCGTGCATTATAGGTTGGAATATTCTCCATTGGACCTGGACGATAAAGTGCAACCAGCGCAATAATATCTTCAATACGGTCTGGCTTCATTCCAATCAACGCCTTGCGCATACCAGAACTTTCCACCTGAAACACGCCAACCGTTTCACCACGTGCCATCATAGCGTAGGTTGCTTCATCATTCAGAGGAATATTTGATAAATCTATTTTAATCCCCTTTCTGGCAACAAAATCGACTGCCATTTTCAAAACAGTAAGCGTTTTTAATCCAAGAAAATCAAATTTTACCAGCCCCGCTTGTTCAACATATTTCATGTTAAATTGTGTAACAGGCATATCAGAACGAGGATCACGATACATCGGGACAAGCTCCCAAAGTGGACGATCTCCGATAACAATCCCAGCAGCATGAGTTGAAGCATGACGATAAAGTCCCTCCAACTGAAGCGCTATATCTAATGCGCGTCCAACAACGGGATCTTTTTTCTTTTCTTCTTCAAATTTAGGTTCATCCTTAATAGCATCTGCTAATTCTACCTGACTTCCTGGGGTGGCAGGAATTAATTTTGTAAGATAATCCACCTGACGATAAGGAACTTCTAAAACACGCCCCACATCACGCAAAACTGCACGTGCCTGTAACTTACCAAAAGTAATAATTTGAGCAACTTGATCACGTCCATATTTTTTTTGAACATATTGAATAACTTCTTCGCGCCGCTCTTGACAAAAGTCGATATCAAAATCTGGCATCGAAACACGATCTGGATTCAGAAAACGTTCAAAGAGAAGAGAAAACCGCAAGGGATCCACATCAGTAATCGTCAATGCATAAGCAACAAGTGAACCAGCACCAGAACCCCGGCCTGGTCCAACGGGAATGTCATGAACCTTTGCCCATTTTATGAAATCTGAAACGATAAGAAAATATCCAGAAAATTGCATACGCGTAATAACTGAAATTTCATAATCAAGCCGCTGTTCATAATCTGCAATCGTATACCCTTCAGCCAACCCTATTGTTTCAAGCCGAATCTTCAAACCATCTTTAGCCTGATTTAATAACTCACTATCTTCTATTTCTAAAGTAGTTTCTGAATTAACAGATTGTTCTATAAAACGAGGCAATATCGGTTTTCGAAGAGGCGAGGCAATATGACAACGCAATGCAATTTCAACACTATTTTCCAAAGCTTCTGGAAGATCAGAAAACAGTGTAACCATTTCATCTTGTGACTTCAAATAATGATCTGGTGTCACACGTTTGCGATCTGGATTAGAGACAATTTGTCCTTCTGAAACAGCCATCAGCGCATCATGCGCTTCATACCCTTCTCTTTGCAGAAAAAAAGCTTCATTCGTTGCTACAAGAGGAATTTCATGCGCATAAGCCAATTCAATAAGATCAGCTTCTACTCTCCGGTCATAAGAGCCATGCCGTTGTAACTCCACATAAAGACGATCAGCAAAAGATTTTTTCAAATAAATTAAGCGCTCAACAGCATGTTCTTTTTTCTCTTCTGCCAAAGAAAGATTAATAGGTCCTCCCTTTCCACCCGTTAAAGCGATTATGCCTTCACTGTGTTCTGACAACCAATCAGCTTTAATATGAGGAGGATCAGTATCACACTTATCAAGATAAGCACGGCTCACAAGACGAACCAAATGAGCATAACCGGTTTCGCTAGCAGCCAAAAGAACAATAGAGCAAAAATCTGAAGGATTACGCCATTTAGCCAAACGTGAATGATCATTTTCATCACAAAAATCAACAGTAAGCTGACAACCAATAATAGGTTGGACCCCATGAGAAAGACAATGCTGTGAAAATTCCAAAGCACCAAATAAATTATTGGTATCGGTAATAGCAACCGCTGGTGCATGATCTGAAATCGTCTGTTGAATAATTTGGGGGATTTTTAAAGCCCCTTCGAGCAAGGAATAAGCTGAATGCACTCTCAAATGAATAAAGCGAGGAAGAGAATTTTTGTTCTCTTGCATTTGCATTTTATTTTTTACCACTCTCACAATTTCCCACTACAAAATAAATGCTAAACAGCACCCCTTATAAAAGAAAAAACTTCTGTTTATCATCAAACTTTAAAGCTATAAATTCATCATCCTACATAGGAGCAATATCCCAATTTTATTAATATTTATAAGAGAGTTCTATCAAGAAAATGCTTCTATTCACAGCAAATAAACACCTAAAATAAAAAGAAAAACAATATACCTCATCTAAGCACTTTAATTTTTGACCATTTAATTGTATTTTTCTTTAAATATTAATTTCTCTTCCTAAAGTTCAATGTGTAAATAAAGCAACCTCCTCTTTATGACTTTATCCCCAAAAAGCTCTTCTAAAGGTCTAGAAAAAACAAAAAGGGCAGGTTAAATTTGCTCATGCCTCCAAGTCTTCTTACCCCACTTTTTAATTCTATCCGAACTCTTTCTGGTATTACACCTAAAGTCTATGGTTTATTGACCAAACTCTTAGATGTTAATCCCACACAACGCGAAGCAACCCTTATTGACCTTCTTCAATTAATGCCCCATTCCGTTATAGACCGCAGAATGCGTCCCAACATTACTTGTGCAAAAGAAGGAGATACTGTTACGCTCGAAATTATCATCGATCAACATCAACCACCACCCCGTGGTCACAACCGAATTCCCTATCGTGTTATTGCCCATGATCACACAGGAAAAATAAATTTAGTCTTTTTTCATGCTCAACCTCTTTGGCTAAAAAAACAACTCCCCGAAGGAAAAAAAGTCATTATATCAGGAAAAGTTGAATGGTTTAATGGACAGCTTTCAATGGCGCATCCAGACTATATTGCCCCAAGCGAACAATCAAATCAGATACCTCTGATCGAACCTGTCTATCCCTCTACTGCCGGACTAACTGTAAAGACACTAAGACGCGCCATACAAAACGCTCTTGATTTTATTCCTCTTCTACCAGAATGGATAGATGAAAATGTAAAAAAGCAGCAAAATTTTCCTTCTTTTTCCGTTGCTTTACGCCGTATCCATGCGCCCATTAACCCCAATGATCTATCCTTAGAAAGTACAGCACGCAAACGTCTTGCCTATGATGAATTGCTCGCTTGTCAATTGGCACTAGGACTCGTGCGTTTGAAAACTAAATCTCTTGTTGGCACTTCTCGACCATCAACAGGAATTTATACTAAAAAATTGCTTAATATCCTCCCCTTTCAACTCACAACCGGACAAAAAAAAGCAGTAGAAGATATCGCAAATGATCTTGCTTCACCAGAACCGATGCTAAGACTACTTCAAGGTGATGTAGGCGCAGGAAAAACTGTTGTTGCATTGATGGCAATGGCACAAATTGCTGAAAATTCAGGACAATCAGCTTTAATGACACCAACTGAAGTGCTTGCTAGGCAACATTTTGCCACCATCGCTCCTCTTGCCGAAAAGGTCGGATTACAAACAACGCTTTTAACAGGACGAGAAAAAGGGAAATTGCGGACAAATATCGTGAATGATATTCTGTCAGGTCAAGTTTCTATTGTCATCGGAACCCATGCTCTCATACAAAACAGTGTTACTTATAATAATCTCGCTTTAACCATTATCGATGAACAACACCGTTTTGGTGTCCATCAACGTATCGCTCTTACAGAAAAAGGCAATAAAGCTGATATGCTGGTTATGACCGCCACGCCCATTCCGCGCACACTTGTCTTAACAGCTTTTGGTGATATGGATGTCTCTAAAATTACCGAAAAACCAATGGGACGACAACCCATTACAACAGCAACGCTTTCTTTGAAACGTCTTCATGAGCTTATAGCGAGAATCGCAATTGCATTAGAAAAAGGAGAAAAGCTCTATTGGATTTGTCCTTTAGTAGAGGAATCGACAGCTCTTGATCTCACTTCAATTGAAAACCGCTTTGCATTTCTCCATGAGCGCTTTGGAGCACACGTTGGTATGATCCATGGAAAAATGTCTACAGCAGAAAAAGAAGCCGCTATGGCATCTTTTAAATGTGGAAATACACGTATTTTAGTTGCAACCACAGTCATTGAAGTGGGAGTAGATATTCCAGATGCTTCGATCATTATCATCGAACACGCGGAACATTTTGGCCTTTCACAATTGCACCAATTACGTGGACGTGTAGGACGAGGCGATAAAAAGTCTTCCTGCATTTTGCTCTATAAAGATCCACTGACTAAAACAGCAGCAACACGCCTTAATATTATCCGCAATACAGAAGATGGTTTTGAAATCGCTGAAGAAGATTGGCGCCTACGAGGCGAAGGAGAGCTTTTAGGTACAAAACAATCTGGAGTCCCTGAATTTCATATAGCAAACCTTGCAGTTCATAGCGATCTTTTGTCAATGGCAAGAAAAGATGCTCGTTTATTTTTACAACGCGATCCTCATCTTTCTTCTGAGCAAGGACAAGCTTTACGGTTGCTCCTTTATCTTTTCGGACACAACGATGCTGCACGCCTCTTACGAGCAGGATAACAAAGACCCTCTAATAAAAAACTTAAATATCTCTCTGTTCAAATATGGTTTTTTCTTAGAATTACCCATAAATGATCTACGCAGTCTCTTACCATCTTTATGCTTCATGAACGAATAACAAATCAACTGCATTAAAACAGTAGAAGCAATATTGCGTCTTTTTTTACCATTATGTTCACATAGCTGATCCATTTTTTGATAGGTAAGAAGATATTTTTCGTTTTATCGTAAAGGATTGAGAAAGAAAAAAACTGTCTACAGCATTCTCGTTCAACAGAGAAAATGAAAAAATAAGTTTCATTATAAATCAATTTCTTACACTTGATTATTCTCCAAAAGATTCAGAAATATACTTTTATTCAACCGTGACTGATTTTGCTAAATTACGGGGTTGATCAACATCTGTTCCTAATAAAACAGCCGTATGATAAGCGATTAACTGAACAGGGAGTGCATAAATAATAGGAGAAATAAATTCTGGAACATCTGGCAAAGTGATCGTTGATAAAGTCTTAAGACAAGCCACATCTGCTCCTTTTTTATCGGTTATTAAAATAATACGACCATTACGCGCTACCACTTCTTGCATATTAGAAAAAGTTTTTTCAAACCACCGATCATAAGGTGCAACAACAATAACGGGTATTGTCTCATCCACCAGAGCAATTGGTCCATGCTTTAATTCACCTGCCGCATAACCTTCAGCATGAATATAAGAAAGCTCTTTCAGTTTAAGAGCTCCCTCCAAAGCAATCGGATAAGAAGTTCCACGTCCCAGATAAAGAACACTTTTTGCATTCACCAAATCACGACAAATACATTCAATTTTTCTCTCTAATTTTAAGACCTCATTTAAAATACGTGGAACTTCTGCCAACTGTTGAACCAATTGCTTTTCTATTTGAGCCGAGAGATAGCCACGTTGTTTAGCCGCACTAAGAGCGAGTGAAGCAAGCGTTGCCAATTGACAGGTAAAAGCTTTTGTTGAAGCAACACCTATTTCCGGTCCAGCAAGTGTTGGGAGAATAAAATCAGCCTCCCTTGCCATTGTTGATTGCTCTACATTCACAATTGTTGCTGTTTTTACACCCCGCTCACGACAATAACGCAAAGAAGCCAATGTATCAGCTGTCTCACCAGATTGAGAAACAAACAGCGATAACACATCAGACGTTATAGGAGGTTCACGATAACGAAACTCCGAAGCAACATCATTATCAACACTTAAAGCGGCAAATTTCTCAAACCAATAGCGCGCAACTAAGGTTGAATAATATGCCGTTCCACAACTCGCAAAAAGAAGCCGATGAATATTTTTCCAATCAATCAAATTCTTAAGCGGTCGAACGACATAATTTCCAAGATCAAGATAATGTGCCAAATTATGAGAAATCACTTCAGGTTGTTCAAACATTTCCTTGTGCATAAAATGACGATGATTACCCTTAGAAATCAATAAAGCCCCTTCAAGTAATGTCGTCACAGGACGTTTGACCGGTTGGTTATTAGCATCATAAATTGTAACACCTTCCCGTGTGAGAACAGCCCAATCCCCATCTTCCATATAGCTAATATAATCAACGAATGGTGCCAAAGCTATGGCATCTGACCCCACAAAAAATTCATCTTTTCCATAACCAATTGCCAGAGGTGGACCAGAACAAGCCGCAATCATAAGGTTATCTTCACCTTCGAAAATAAGAGCAATAGCAAAAGCCCCCTGCAGCCTTTTCCAACTGGTACGTATGGCTTCTTGCGGAGAAAGACCATCTTTTAATGCACGCGTTATTAAATGTGCAATAACTTCCGTATCCGTCTCTGTTTCAAAGATACAACCATCCTCTATGAGTTCCTTTTGCAGTTCTACAAAATTTTCAATAATACCATTATGAACAATCGCAAGCTTTTCAGTCACATGGGGATGCGCATTGCGTTCAACAGCAATTCCATGCGTAGCCCAACGGGTATGACCAATCCCTAAACTTCCCTCCAGAGGTGTTTTTTTTAATTTTTCTTCTAAATGAACAAGCTTCCCCTCAGCACGTACACGATAAAGATGCCCATTATGGACCGTTGCCACCCCAGATGAATCATACCCTCTATATTCAAGACGTTTTAACCCCTCAACCAAAGAGGACGTAACACACCTCTTTCCAAGAACTCCAATAATTCCACACATTAAAAAGCTCCAACCCACATCTTAAGATTCAAATTTTACAAAACAATCCAACAGCCTTTATTTAAAACTATAAATAATAAAAATAATTCAAACATGGAATACGGCAATCTTTAAGAATAAATCTTCCATCCATCGTTAGATTAACACGAAACAAAAGAATAAGCTGAAAATAATCATTTTTTCTGTTTGTTTTCTAACAAACGCTCTCGAAATTTTGTCGCATAGCCCTCTTTTATAACCTGTCGTGCACGCCCAAAAGCCATACTGTTCATAGGAATATTTTCAGTAATAACACTTCCTGAAGCAACATAAGAGCCATCCCCTATTACCAATGGGGAAACAAGTGCCGTATTAGACCCAACAAAAGCATGATCACCAATCATGGTTTTATATTTGTTAAATCCATCATAATTGCAAGTAATCGTACCGGCTCCAATATTGGTATGTGCACCAATTTCGGCATCACCAATATAACTTAAATGATTGATTTTAGAAGATTCTCCTACCTTAGCTTGTTTGACTTCACAAAAATTTCCAATCTTTACGGACTTAGCCAACTCTGTTCCAGGACGCAAACGTGCATAGGGACCAATCTGTGCATCTCTACCAACCACAGCACCTTCGAGATAACTAAATGCATGAATAACCGCACCAGATTGTACTTTTACGTTTAACCCAAAATAAACATTTGGTTCTATCACCACCCCTGGTGCAATTTCTGTATCATAAGAAAAATAGAGTGTTTCTGGCTTTAAGAGTGTAACACCCGATAACATTAAATCGCGCGCTTTACGTTTTTGCCACAAAGAATCAGCCTCAGAAAGCTCAAAACCGTTGTTAATTCCTACAATATCTTCAAAAGGAACTTCAACAACACGCACATCTAATCCTTCGCGTGTTGCAAGAGAAGCAATATCTGTTAAGTAATATTCTTTTTTCACATTATTATTACCAACTTTCTCTAAAAGAGAAAGTGCATGTTTTCCACGCATAGCGAGTATTCCACCGTTACAAAAAGAAATCTTTTTTTCTTCATCGCTAGCGTCTTTTTCTTCTACAATTGCAATCAATTGACCATTTTTCTCGAGAAGACGTCCATAACCTGTTGGATGTTTGGTATGAAAACCTGCAAAAACAACATCTGCTCCATCAGCAAGCTGTGCACGCATTTGGTGCAATGAATCTTGCTGAATGAGAGGAGTATCCCCAAAAACAATGAGCACATCATCCACCTCCTTTTGCAAAGCTAAACGAGCAGACAAAACAGCATGGGCAGTTCCTAAACGCTCTTTTTGTTCAAAAATCATTACATCTTTTACAAATGACTGAACAACGTGCATAACCTCCTTAGCACCATATCCCACAACAACCGCTAATTGTGAAGAGCCTGCCAATTCTATTTGTTTTAGAACATGGCATATAAGAGGCAATCCAGCAATTTTATGAAGTACCTTAGGCAGAGACGATTTCATGCGCGTCCCCTCACCTGCGGCAAGAACAATAGAAAGACAACTTCTAACCATAAAAACACATAAGACTAACGAGGAAATCCAAAAAAATTCATAATACTGTGCCAACGAATATCTTCAATATAACTCAACGAAGGATAATGTTCTAAAAGCCAAAATGAAAGATCCTGCATAGAATCTGTTAAAAACAAAATCCCTGTAAGAATAAGAAAAACACCAATGATTTTTTCAACTTTTCCTAAATGAATACGAAAAGCTCCTAAAAATCGCATAAAACTGCTCGAAAATAAAGCTGCTAACATAAAAGGAATAGCAAGACCTAATGCATAAACCGCTAAGAGAACAGCTCCCTCTCCCACAGTTTCTTTTGTTCCAGCAAGCGTTATAATAGGCCCTAAAATGGGGCCAATACACGGTGTCCAACCAAAGGCAAAAGCTAAACCAATAATATACGCGCCTAAAGGACCAGCAGGTGTTTTATGGGTCTGAAAACGCGCCTCACGAAATAAAAAAGCGATCTTGAAAATCCCCAAAAAATTTAAACCAAAAATAATAATGACAATTCCAGCAGCAAGGGCAAACCAATCACGATAATAACCGATGAATTTCCCAATTGTACTAGCACTGGCACCTAAAGCAACAAAAACAGTCGTAAACCCAAGAACAAAAGCAATAACAGAAGATAATAAAGCCCACCGGATAAAAACTTTCTCATCAGGCTTTTCTGAACGAAAATCATCAATACCAACCCCTGCCATATAGCACAAATAAGGAGGAACTAACGGCAAAACGCATGGTGACAAAAAAGAGAGTGCCCCAGCAAAAAACACACCAACTGTTGAAATTTCAATCAAAATTCATACCCCGTCTTTCATCATAGTTTACCCCCATGAACAATGATCAATCCACATCTTCATCAATTTGTTGCATATTTTCTTCATTCGCTATCACACTTATATCTTCATCATGACCAGAAACGACTGAAAAAACTTTTTGATAGATTTTATCTTTATTTTTAGCAATTGCAATATACTCTCCCTCTGCTAACACGAGTGAAACATACGCACCAACTGTTTCATAAACGATATCACCAGAATCATTGGCAAGAGACCAACTTGTATCTGCAAGCGCTTCTCCTCCTTCTTGTCGCACCAACTTTAAGACAATCTGAGCGGCCTGATGTTCAAGAGTAACTTCTGTTATTTTACCTGCATCCACTTGAATATCGGAACGAGCCGTCGCATTAATAGAACCATAATGGGAAGCAACATGGTAGCGGCCAGCTTTTAAACGCACAACTGAGTGGGGTTTAACATTTGATATAATCACTCCCGTATCATCATTTTCTTTTTCATCCTCATAAATGGTAAAACGGAGTTCCTTTTCATTCATTACGCCATTGAGCAGTGTTGCATTTAAAATGACACCACCAGCCTCAAGATTAAAGTTTTTTACAAGACTCTGCCCATTTTCTAAACGAATATGGCGCACAGCACTCATATGACCAAATGAGACATGAACAAGATAATTTCCTGGTTCGAGATTAAAACGTGCACCTCCCCCCTTATAGGTTGCCACTAATGGTAACTTATTATCAATCCCTAGAATAGGGGCATAAACCCGCCAGACAAGCCCTTTTTCAATATCCGGATGACTATTTGTTAATCGAGCATTCAAAATGAGTTGTGTTTGAGATGCTAAGTTTTCATTTTCCTGCTCTTGAGTCTTTACAATAAAACTCCTTGATTGTCTCTGCTGCAGATCTTGCCCTTCTCCTGCTTCAGAAAAAGCACAGTGACTCCAAGTCAATAAAGCAAGCACCACGCACAACCATACACATCGGTGCACTATTTTTATAAGAATACCCATTTTTGCATTGTTGACCAACATGATCTTTTTTTCAAGAAACAATATCACACAGCCATCATTTTAAATTGAGAAACTTACACCACAACCACACGATGAAACAGCATTGGGATTGTGGATTTGAAAAGACTGCCCCATAAGATCATCAACAAAATCAATCTCAGCTCCTTCCATAAAAGGAAGTGATAGTAAATCAATAAACACAACTGCCCCGTCTTTTTTGAGAACGAGGTCATCTTCACACATTTCAGAAACCAAGTCATATTTATAAGAAAAACCAGAACACCCACCACCTTCAACAGAAATACGTAATGCTATTTTATCGGTTTCACGCAAAAGTATCTGTGCAATTTTTTTGGCAGCAACATCTGAAATTTTCACATTCATTTTATATATCCTTGCATTAAACCATCAAGAAAGAGTATCCTACACTCAAAGAGCAGTTTATTTCTCATAAACCACTCTCAATTTTAAGATGATAATAGACAGCTTGCAATGGATATAGGAAATATCAACTTCAATTACCAATCTCGAGCAGTATACAGTGCTCATCCACAAACAAGCCGTGGTCGATTATACCATGAAACGATGAGCACCACACGCTCACCTTTTCAACGAGATAGAGATCGTATTATCCATTCTAATGCATTTCGACGTCTTAAACATAAAACGCAAGTGTTTATTGCTGATGAAAGCGATCATTACCGTACTCGCCTAACCCATTCCATAGAGGTTTCTCAAATTGCAAGAACATTAGCCCGTGCCCTGTGTCTTGATGAAGACCTTGCCGAAGCCATTGCCCTTGTTCACGACTTTGGACACACACCCTTTGGCCATGCAGGAGAAGATGCTCTTAATGAAGCCATGGTACATTATGGCGGCTTTGATCATAATGCACAAGCATTACGCATTGTAACAAAACTAGAACAGCGCTATGCAAATTTTGATGGACTTAACCTTACATGGGAAACCCTCGAAGGACTTGTAAAGCATAATGGTCCCCTTTTAGGTCCTCACGCGAAGAATAAGGAGGTTCCTATCGATATTTTACAATACAATGTAAAGCAAGACCTTGCACTCGATTGTTTTGCAGGACTAGAAGCGCAATGTGCTGCTATTGCAGATGATATCGCATACAATGCGCATGATATTGATGATGGTCTACGTTCGCAATTTTTAACACTCGATCAATTTGAACATGTTTCACTAACAGCAGCAATATTAAAAGATATAACAGATGAGCATCCCCAGCTCGACCAAACGCGTCGCGGTTACACGCTTGTACGAAGACAAATAACAACCATGGTTGAAGATGTTATCAAACAGTCACAAAAAAATTTAGCACGCATCAAACCAACAAGCATAAACGATATTCACCAAGCAAAACAAACTATTGTCACCTTTTCACCGACAATGACCGTTTATGAAAAAGAACTAAAAAACTTTTTATTTAAAAATCTTTACTACCATGAACAAGTTCTTAGTCGTCGCAATGCAGCAAAATGCATTGTACAAAAATTATTCAATTGTTATTATGAAAATCCAAATACAATGCCTGAAAGTTGGCAGAGCAAAACAGTGCACTTAAAAAATCAAGAGTTAGCACGTTTGATTGCAGACTTTCTTTCAGGCATGACGGATCACTACGCTCTACGTGAATATCAGCGTTTATTTGACCATACAGATAATTTCGTTTAATGGCTTTTGGCATCATCATGGAAGCTAAATATGAATATCTTTAAAAACTTCGAAAAAAAAATTAAGAGATCAATTGAATTATCTGATATAAAAGGAAAAAATGGAGAATCTCTAGATTTATCAAAAATCACTGTTGATCCTCCGCGTGATTCCTCCCATGGTCATTTATCAACCAATGCTGCTATGGTGCTTGCAAAATCTATTGGAAACAATCCACGTGCACTTGCAGATAAAATCATAGAACTTCTTAAAAATGATTCCTCTATCGAAAATATAGATGTTGCCGGTCCTGGTTTTATAAACATAAAACTTACAAAATTATTTTGGCAAGATGCTATAAAATCTATGCTTGAATTAGGCACTTCTTATGGTCGTATTCCAATGGGACAAGGAAAATGCGTCAATGTTGAATATGTCTCAGCAAATCCGACAGGGCCAATGCATGTAGGACATTGCCGCGGAGCCGTTGTTGGAGATGTCCTTTCCAATTTGCTACAATTTACGGGCTATAACATTACAAAAGAGTATTATATCAATGATGCGGGTCAACAAATCGAAGTCCTCGCCCATTCGGTACTATTGCGCTATCGTGAAGCTCTTGGGCAAGAAATTAATGAAATTCCAGAAGGACTCTATCCTGGAGAATACTTGATACCATTGGGTCAATCGCTTGCTCAAGAGTTTGGTGACCAACTCCTCACGATGGATAAAGATGAAGCCTTATCTCTTGTGAAAGAACGTGCAATTCATGCAATGATGTCCATGATTCGCGAAGATTTGGCTGCTCTTAATATTTATCATGATATCTTTTTCTCTGAGCGAATGCTTTATGCAGATAATGCACGCGCCATTCGTAACACCATCAATGACCTCACTTTAAATGGTTATATCTACAAAGGAAAACTCCCCCCTCCCAAAGGACAAAATACAGAAGACTGGGAACCAAGCGAACAAACTTTGTTCCGTTCAACAAATGTCGGTGATGACCAAGACCGTGTTTTAGTCAAATCTGACGGTTCTTACACTTATTTTGCTGCTGATGTTGCTTATTTTCGGGATAAATTTAATCGTCATTTTGATGAAATGATTTATATTCTAGGCGCAGACCATGCTGGCTATGTAAAGCGGCTAGAGGCAATGGCAAAAGCAATTTCTGGGGGTAAAGCTAAATTAAGTGTCTTCTTGTGTCAATTGGTAAAACTTTTTCGCAACGGTCATCCTGTACGCATGTCAAAAAGAGCAGGATCTTTTGTCACTCTACGGGATGTTGTCGAAGAGGTTGGGCGTGATCCTGTGCGTTTTATGATGCTATACCGTAAGTGTGAAGCACCTCTTGATTTTGATTTTGCAAAAGTAACAGAACAATCAAAAGATAACCCCATCTTTTACGTACAATATGCAAGTGCACGTTGTCACTCAGTCTTTCGTCAAGCACAAGAAGCGCTTCATATTAAAAGCTTTTCAAATGATACATTGATTGCCCATCTTCATCGATTAACAGATGACCATGAAATATTGTTAATACGCAAACTTTCTGAATATCCACGTATTATTGAACAGGCCGTAATTCATAAAGAACCGCATCGATTAGCGTTTTATCTTTATGACCTTGCCTCCAGCTTTCACACCCATTGGAATAAAGGGAGTGAAAATCTCAATTTACGCTTTATTCAACCTGATGATAAAGAGTTATCCTTTGCAAGATTAGGATTGATACAAGCTGTTATCAATATTTTATCATCAGGGCTTACCATCATAGGAGTCGAAGCACCCATAGAAATGCGTTGAAAAAGTTCTATAAATACATACAATAGGTACTCTATTGATAAACTTTTTCATGTATCCTTGCATGAGAGGGGGAAAATTTATAATTTTAATATAACAAATCAAAATCAACCATTGATTGCACGTAAGTGCAAACCATCATGTGAGAAAAGCTATGAGCGATAACGATCGCAAAAATCTACACGAAACAAAACACGATCATGAACACCATGATCCTTTAGAAAGGCTTACGCGCATTTTTAATCCGCACAAACAAAGCGGAAACCAAAATGAGCAATCTTCTTTAAAAACAGAACGATCAACATCTCACCCCGAAACATCATCCCATGATGATGATTTTGATTTCTCCTTTCTAGAAGAGGAACTTGAAAAAAATTTAGCACATGACTTACCGTTTGATGATCAAAAAAAACAATGGGACTTGCATACAACCAGCAACGCAACAGCCTCAGATATTGCACAATCTTCTTCTTTCAACCATTCAAAACAAAATAATTTATCTGAAGAGAAATATTCTTCACCTAGCAGTCATGATGAAGAACAAATTTTAGATGAGCTTTCTCCATTACCAATCCCAAAAAATCAATCACATCAACAGAAAAAAACAGCAACCAGTGCTGATCCTTTTCTTGAAAAAAGTAATCTTATGTCACAATCAGAATCAGAAAATTTCTTTTTTGATAAATCTGAAAGGCACGAAAATAAGAGAGAGACGCCAGAAGATGTTGAACAAACCAATCGTTTTTCACAAATAAATTCACAACAACCTGAGACTACGAATATACAAAAAACTTATGAGGACAATCAAAACCTCTATGACACTCCTATAAACCATCCCTATAAAATTTCAGCTGATCAAGAAAATTGGATTAAAAAGGATTATCCTAATGTCTCCTCTTCTACAGAGGAAAATGAGTTTTTCTCATCTTCTAATCTTGTGTCAAAAAGACAAAACACTGCAAGAAATCAAACAACAAGTACCTTCTCCTCACCTTTAGATTCTCCACCAGTTGATAGACAATCTTATTTAAAGGGGGCTTCACAAGAAGATCATACAACCAATTATCCCCATTTTTTTGCAGAAAACCCCTCACAACAAGAAACTTATGGCGAAAAAGTTCCGATATATGATGAGGCTCGAGCCCAATACATCAATAACGGCGAAGGTGCCTCTAACCCAAATAGAGAAATTTCATATAATGAAAATAATTTAGATGAGTTTCTTTCCTCATCCCCCTCTTTAAATACAAAACAAACGGATGGCTTTTTTGCCCATAACTATACGCACAGAGATACTCCCCCTCCCAATGTTGATACTTATAAATTTTCAGAGGAAATCGTAGAAAAAACTGGTCCTATTATGGTTCCAGAAGTCCCGTACGAAGCGCCAGAATATGATGTGCCAACTAATGGTGGTTTAGAAGAAGAATTTGCTGATGTACTCAATGTAGGGAATGTCCCAACGGATAATTTTTCTCAAAAACAACAGAAAAATGAGGTTTTTAGTGAAGTTTTTCATCAGTCTATGCAAAATTCAAAAGAAGGTGTTTATATAAACTCTAAAGAACAAAATTCCGACTATTTTTCTTCTGCCAATATGGAATATAATTTTCCCTCTTTTAGCGAGAATTCATCATACACAAGCTCAGATGAGGTTCCCACGCCTCCATCAGCTCCTCCTCCCTTAAAAAGTTTTATTTTTGGTAAAACTTTCATTAAAGGTTTTTTTATACTTATTTTAATAGGACTTGGGTTTGCTGGTTATTCTCATTTTTTTATGCCATCACAAAAAAATGAAGAAACGATCATTATCCACGCTGATAATACGCCTTTTAAATTCAAACCAGAAACAACTGGAACGAAAAATGATGTTGCACATAATTTAGATAT
Organism: Bartonella sp. AA168HLJHH; assembly: GCF_042197365.1. Lineage (NCBI taxonomy): Bacteria > Pseudomonadati > Pseudomonadota > Alphaproteobacteria > Hyphomicrobiales > Bartonellaceae > Bartonella > Bartonella sp. AA168HLJHH. The sequence goes on from NZ_JBHIRS010000003.1 coordinate 100,527, forward strand.
CTATAAACAAACAACTGAACAAAATGAGAAACAAGAAAATACACAACAATTTCTTATTGATAACTCTGAACAACCTGAAAATTTAAAAGAATTAAACCCTGAAGAATCTTCAAACGTTTCCTCATCGTCTTTAAATGAATCTGATGTTGAAGATGCAGTCACAGAAGCCATAAACCATACTATTCCAATGCGAGAAATACAAACTGTTATTGTCAATCAAGATGGTACAGTTACACTAGCCCCCGCGCATCAAACAAACAGCAAAACTGCTGCTCAATCTGAAGAAAGCATTGATCAAACTTCTAATGAACTTCAAGATCCGTCCCTTGTTTCGTCGCATGATTCTGATATAAACGACCAAGAAAGAGATCATGATCTCAAAAATAATATTGATAAAATAATCGCAGAAAATAATTCTAGCTCAAATATTGAAGAAAAATTTATCCCTATCCCTTCTCATGCAGAAAGAAATACACAAGTTGAAACACCAGCCGCGTCTCGCCCCATATCACCAAACAGAGTCGCAGCACAAAATTCAGAAAGTTATTACGTACAACTTGCATCTCAACCAACGTATGAGCTCGCTAGAAATTCTTTAAAAAATATGAAATCTAAATTTGGATTCCTTATCGGTGCCCGTTCTTTAAATATTCAATCCGCTTTTATACCAGGAAAAGGTACTTATTACCGTGTTCGACTTCAAGCGCAAGACCGTAATGAAGCCATAATCCTTTGTGAATCCATTAAAAGTTCTGGTGGAAGCTGCTTCATCACACGCTAAACCAATAATGCAACGGTTTTAACAACCGTTGCATTATTTATTTCCATACCATTTAATTACTTATCAAAAACTTCAGAAATTAAAATCGTCCTATCTTTTTCGCTTATCTGTTTGCACTGACTTTATTCTTTAATCTACGTCGATTTTCGCCCTATCTAAAAGATTATATTTACGAAAAAATTACTCCGTACCCTTATAGGTATAAGGTACAGGAGGAAGCGAATTTAAATCTTTTTTCGGCGTTGTTACACTTTGGCTTGTTTCTGGGGTATTATAACGCGAACTATGTTCAGGAGATTTTGCAAAAAAAGATCCTAAAAAACCAAAAATAAACCAGATAATAACCATCGCAAGAAGAATAGCAAAAATACCCTTAGCTATTGAAACACGTTGTTCACTATCTCTTCTTTCTGCTGCCATACGTTCTTCATATGTGTGATAATTTTTATCAATCATAGTGGATTCCTTTTCTCAATTCCCTTACCTTTAAATTTCTAGAAAATATGCATATATGAAATTATTCAGATACTTATTGTGAGAAAACGATAATTATAGACAAAAGTTCCAGCTTACTTCATAAAGTTGAGAAAAAGAGGTAGGGATAGAATTAAAATACTTACCATACCTTTGAATTCTATAATAAACCCCTTTGTATTCTATAATAAAACATTGACACAAAGGTTTTGTTAATAATAGAGTTATAATCAAAATATTTCATTATTTTTATTAATAAAAATGAAACATACTCAAAAGGTTTTTTATGAAATCTCCCATATCATCGCTTCCCTTTAAAATAGAAAAACACCCATCTCCTCTGTCAGAAGAAAAATATGAAGAAATTTTAAAAAGTCCCGGTTTTGGTCAATTTTTTACAGACCACATGTGTACTATTCAATGGACTGAAGACAAAGGCTGGCACAATGCCATCATTTCTCAATACAAAGCTTTAGAAATTAACCCTGCAAGTACCGTTTTACATTACGGACAGGAAATTTTTGAGGGTTTAAAAGCATATCGTGCAAAAGATGGACGCATCTTGCTCTTCCGTCCTGATGCCAATGCACAACGCTTTATAGAATCAGCACAACGTTTAGCTATGCCAGAATTGCCAAAAGATATTTTTCTGGATGCCGTTCATCAATTAGTAAAGATTGATCAAAAATGGGTTTCTGATCAGCCCAACGCTAGCCTCTATATCCGTCCATTTATGTTTGGCAATGAAAACTTTTTGGGAGTCCGCCCTTCTCAAGAATATCTTTTTTGTGTCATAGCCTCTCCAGTTGAATCCTATTTCAAAGGAGAAGAAAAATCTGTCAGCGTCTGGATTGAAACAGATTATAGTCGTGCTGGTCCAAGAGGAACAGGGGCTGCCAAATGTGGTGGAAACTATGCAGCAAGCTTACTTGCACAAAAAACTGCAACTGAAAATAATTGTAGCCAAGTACTCTTCCTTGATATGATTGAACATAAATGGATTGAAGAACTTGGTGGTATGAATGTCTGCTTTATTATGGACAATAATACACTTGTAACCCCCCCACTTAATGGAACTATCCTTCCAGGGATAACCCGTGATTCAATCTTAAGGTTAGCTCAACAAATGGGATTAAAAATAGAAGAGCGTCCTTATTCTTTTGCAGCGCTTCAAGAAGATGCAAAGAGTGGACACCTTAAAGAAGCCTTTGCTTGTGGTACAGCTGCCGTTGTCACATCAATTGGTCGTTTTAGATATAAAGGGGGAGAATTTATTATTGGAAATGAAACAGTTGGAGAAGTTACAAAGCAGCTTCGTACACAATTGGTTGGCATTCAAAAAGGGAACATAGAAGATAAAAATGGCTGGGTACATTCTGTCCAGCTCTCATAATATTTAAGGTATTCTCATATCTATAAACGCTTCCATGAAAGTAGATTCATGGAAGCGTTTTTCCTAGAAAAACTCCCTCTATTTTTAGTGACAAAAAAGAAAGCACTAATCAAATTTCGAATGATTTCTATGCTTTGCTTTAATATTACGGACTGTACCCGTATAGGAGCGCATTACGAGAGTTTCCGTTTGAATGTAACGAGATGTAAATTTAACACCAGAAAGCATATTGCCATCTGTCACCCCTGTTGCTGAAAACAAAACATCACCCTTTGCCATTTCTTCCATTGTATAAACCTTATTGGGATCACTAATCCCCATTTTAGCTGCACGAGCAATTTTCTCTTCTGTATCTAGCAGCAAACGACCTTGCATCTGTCCTCCAATGCAGCGCAAAGCAGCAGAAGCTAAGACACCTTCAGGTGCTCCACCAATCCCCATATAGATATCAATACCTGTTTCTTCTGGATCAGTTGTATCAATAACAGCAGCCACATCTCCATCCCCAATCAAGCGAATCGACGCCCCTGTCGCTCGTACTTCATTAACCAATTTTTCATGACGAGGTCTATCCATAATACAAACAACAATCTGATTAACAGTCACTCCTTTAGCCTTCGCAAGAGCATGTATATTATCGGTAGGACAAGCATCTATATCGACTACTCCCTTTGGATAACCAGGACCAATAGCAATTTTGTTCATATAAACATCAGGGGCATAAAGGAGATTACCCTTTTCAGCAATTGCAACTACTGCCAAAGAATTGGCAATATTTTTAGCACAAAGTGTTGTACCCTCTAGTGGATCAAGTGCAATATCGATCGCCAATCCACTTTGAAAACCTACTTTTTCTCCAATATAAAGCATAGGCGCTTCATCCCGCTCACCTTCACCAATCACCACTGTACCATCAATAGGCAATCGATTAAGTTCCTGCCGCATTGCATCTACAGCAGCTTGATCCGCTGCCTTTTCATCGCCACGTCCGCGCCAGCGTGCAGCAGCAACAGCAGCACGTTCAGTAACACGTACCAATTCAAGCGTCAAAATACGATCAAGTCCATTTAAAATCTTCTGAGTTGTGGGCATATGAAAAAATCCTACCGAATGAATACCAGAAAAATATGAGTCCTTATTAAATACTAAGAATAAAGTTTTTTGGCAAAGATGAAAATTTTCCACAAGAGATAAAAGAACTCAAGCGTGCTTTTTTTATTATCAAGAAAGTTATCAATTCTTTGCCATAGGTTCAATACGAATAAATTGAGATTTTGCAACAAGATGTCCATCTTTTTCAATTTCTGCAAGTGCCTGTCGTACATTCACCTCTGTTGTTTCATGCGTAATTAAAATAATTGTTTTTTCAATTTGATCTTCTACAAAAGATCTTTGAACAATCGACTCCAATGAGATGTGATTATCAGCCATATGCCTTGCGACCGCGGCAAAAACACCAGTACGATCATGAACATTTAAACGAATAAAATAACCACCTGCATGATGCGAAATACGTGCTTTTTTATGAGGAGTAAGTTCTAATGCTGGACGTCTTAAAACAGGTGCATACTGAAAACCAGAACGCGCTTTTGCTATATCAGCCAAATCACCAATAACGGCTGATGCTGTTGCCTTTCCTCCGGCGCCAGGACCAGAAAACAGTAATTCACCTAATAAATCACTTTGAATAGAAAGAGCATTGGTTACACCATTTATCTGTGCAATCATTGAGGATGCTGGTACCATTGTTGGATGAACACGTTGCTCTATTCCAGAATCCGTTTTTAATGCAACCCCTAAAAGCTTAATCCGATACCCCAATTCATCAGCTGCTCTAATATCAATTTGCGAAATATTATGAATTCCTTCAACATAAACATCATCTAACGAAACAGCTGTTCCAAATGCCAAGCTTGTCAACAAAGCTAATTTATGAGCAGTATCATTTCCCTCAATATCAAAAGCTGGATCTGCTTCAGCATACCCAAGTCTCTGTGCATCTGCTAAACAATCTTTAAATGAAAGACCTTCCGTAAACATGCGTGTTAATATATAATTACAGGTTCCATTGAGAATACCATAAATTCGCGATATGCGATTACTAACAAGTGATTCTCTCATCGCTTTGATGACAGGAATCCCCCCTGCAACAGCTGCTTCAAAATGAAGAAAAACACCTTTTTTTTCTGCAATTATAGCCAGCTCTACTCCATGTCGAGCAAGAAGAGCTTTATTGGCTGTTACAACATGATGTCCCGCCTCAAGCGCTCTCTTAACAGCGGTATACACCACATCCAATTCACCACCAATTAACTCTACAAAAACATCAATCTCATCAGAAGCAGCCAACTCCACAGGTGAATCAAACCATTTTATATCACTGAGATCAAGTCCACGATTGCGGCCTTTATCGCGCGCACTAACAGCAACAACTTTGATGAATCGCCCACATTGACAAGCTAAACTATTCGCTTTTTCACATAGAGTTCGAACAACTGAAGTACCAACTGTACCAAGTCCCGCAACACCAACTTTTAAAGCTTCTGCCATTATTAACCACTGATCCCTATCTTCACTGAAAAATCGTTTAAATGATGTGCCAATCAACACAAAAAGTACTTATGTTCATAAGAACAAAAGAAATACCCTGCTCTATTCACTTCATGTTCTCCAATAGAATGATCCCCGCTTGTTCAATCAACATTCCTAAAAATATAATATTTATTGTCTTCAAAGATTTCAGAATCTTTATAAAACATCTAATTCAGAATGAAAATCTGTAAAACTGATAAATGCAAGTTGCCATAAAGAAAAGTTCTAAAAAATAATCAATAACAAGTTAAAGAATATTAAGGATTAGTAAGAAAGAATAAAAACATCTCTTCTAAATTAACAAATACGGAACAAAAAACATTCTTTCATATGATAAATTAAAAGAATGGATAAAACAAATTAGATCAGTAAATAATAACACATTCCTTCCTACCATTCCATAGTTTGAAATATAAATCTTTAATGCAAAAATATTAATGAACCCATATATCAAAATAGAATCTTACATTAAATTAAAAAACAAGAATTAATATTTGTATACCATAATTCTGAAATATTATAAATATGGAGAATAAATTTACAAAACTCGAATATTTTATCTAAACTTATTGCCACCTCTTTGAAAAACTAGCGAATTGAAATGAGAAAAAACTCAATCTACCCTTTATCCACGCTAATTCATTTTCAAATCAAGAACCTTCCCAATATGTAAAAGAGCAAATGAATGGTTTTTAATTTTAAAAATTTTACAGACATGTAAAAGTAAATATAAAAAAATATTTTTTTCATATATTCTATAAAAATTGCTTTAATATTTTCATTTTTATCATACAGATATCTATTTATATTTTTTTAAACTGCAAATAATCTATGGATTATTCATCAAAAAACTTTTGTATGATTGGTATTATTTATTAATTTGGTAATAAATATTGTCTTTCTACTTCATAAATTATACAGTTTTTGTTTTATGATAAGCTCGAATGAGAAATCTTCTGTATAAAGGCTCTTTCAAGCAAGTTAAATAATATTCTCATGTGGTGAGCAAAGATAACAAGCGATAAAATATGCAAAAAATAAATACATAAAAATGCTGTTTTTGATCATTTTTGCCTACTCCTCAAACTGAAAATATCATTCCCTGAGATGATTCCCACATCAAAATTTTCTATCAATCATGATAACTTTATATTTTTTCTACAAAAAATCTTAGAAAATAAAATGATCCAAACAGGAATCGCTCAAAAATTATTCAATAAAACACTCTTTTTTCAAAAAAAATGACACAGAGGGCTTGCGAAGTAAAAAGATCCTCTCTATAAGCCTCATCATTGGTTTGCGCCCATCGTCTAGCGGTTAGGACATCGCCCTTTCACGGCGGAAACAGGGGTTCGATTCCCCTTGGGCGTACCATGTTTCTTTTTTATATGTGTAATATATTCATTTTATTTGTGTTTTTAAAAATGAGGAATGCATAAATAAAAATGAGGGAATAAGATTTTAAAAGGTATCTCTTCGTAAAAAGGATACAAGAATCATTAGGTAACTAATTTCTTTGTTGCATTTCGAGGATAGTGCTTTACAGCACACAGTTAATAACAATAAGAATCGATAAAACATAAGAATTAGAAGATTCTAGCTCGCGATACGGTAATTTATAAGTCATATTTTCGCGTCTGCTGTTAATTTTTAAATTAAAACCAGCCGCATCATTTATACGTTTTTTCCAACCTTCAAAACTGAAGTTTATCCCAAACGCATTTTATATGAAGCATTTCTAATTACAGTGCCTTTGTTATCACATTAAACTTTTTATAAACAAACAGACCATAATCTTAGAATTGGAATAGCAATATAAAAATAGTTTCTTATTCACCTAACACAAAAAATCAAGAAACTATAATTCAGAATACGATCAACTTATTAAATGGAATCTCTGATAATAAAAATGCACAATCCCTGTCCCCCGGTGATCTAACTACCTTATCCATTAAACAGATTCTTCATCAATCATAGAATAATTATAGATTTGCAACACATCACTTCTTTTCAAAGATTAAACCCTCCACCAAAATTTTACACTCTATTGATAATATATTCTAAAAGCTCATATTTGAATGCTTTTTTCCCTTGTTTTTACTTTTCATTATAAACTTGAAAGTGTTATACAAGTAGTATTGCTTAAAAGAAAAAGGATTTCTAATGGTAAAGATCAAAGTAGAAAACCCCGTTGTTGAACTTGATGGGGATGAGATGACCCGCATCATCTGGAAATATATCAAAGATAAATTAATCCATCCCTACCTCGACATTGATCTAAAATATTATGATCTTTCCGTCGAAAATCGTGATGCAACCAATGATCAGGTAACTATAGATTCTGCCAATGCTATCAAAAAATATGGGGTTGGTATAAAATGCGCAACCATTACACCTGATGAGGCACGCGTTAAAGAATTTAACCTAAAAAAAATGTGGAAATCACCTAATGGTACAATCCGCAATATTTTAGGAGGAGTCATTTTTCGCGAACCCATTATCTGTAAAAATGTCCCTCGCCTTATTCCTAACTGGACAAAGCCAATTATTATCGGACGTCACGCTTTTGGCGATCAATACAAGGCAACAGATTTTAAATTTCCAGGCAAAGGGAAATTAAGTATTAAATTTGTAGGTGATGACAATCAAGTTATTGAACATGATGTTTTTGATGCTCCAAGCGCAGGGGTTGCCATGGCTATGTATAACCTTGATGAGTCAATTCGTGATTTTGCCCGCGCATCCTTTAATTATGGACTACAACGGAATGTTCCAGTTTATCTTTCAACAAAAAATACCATTCTAAAAACTTACGATGGTCGTTTTAAAGATATCTTTCAAGAAATATTCGATACGGAATTTAAAACTGAATTTGAAAACCGTAAATTATATTACGAACACCGTCTTATTGATGATATGGTTGCTTCTGCATTAAAGTGGTCAGGTGGATACGTATGGGCATGTAAAAACTATGATGGTGATGTCCAATCTGATATTGTTGCCCAAGGCTTTGGTTCTCTGGGTCTCATGACTTCTGTTCTCATGACACCTGACGGCAAAATTGTTGAAGCAGAGGCAGCACACGGCACCGTAACACGCCATTATCGTCAACATCAAAAGAATGAAGAAACATCAACGAACTCTATTGCATCTATTTTTGCATGGACGCGTGGACTAGCGCACCGTGCTAAACTAGATAACAATGAGAAGTTAAAAAACTTTTCCACGACATTGGAAGAAGTTTGTATTAAAACCGTCGAAGAAGGTTTTATGACCAAAGATCTCGCACTTTTGATTGGGCCTAAACAAAAGTGGCTTTCTACAACAGGTTTCCTCGATAAAATTGATGAGAATCTCAAAAAAGCAATGGGCAGTTAAGTTATTACTTAAATTAAAATTCAAAGCTCTAAACAGAGCTTTGAATTTCTCTTGGCAAATTCAAAGAAGTACCTTATAAGTAAAAAGAGGATAGATTTTTATTAAATAGCAAAAAACAGTGAAAAAACAGGGCTGGTCTGCGCTTTTATTGGGTAAAAATGGTCTTTGCTTTTTAACGTTTACAGGTGGAGTTGTGTTACACGCCACCAACGTTTATATTGTTATTACTATTTTACCCTCTCTTATGAATCATATTGGCAGTGAAATATATTATTCTTGGGTGGCTACTGTCTTTATTACAGCTTCACTCGTGGGTACTTCACTTGCAACAAAAATATTAGGGAAATTAGGTCCTCGCAATGCGTATGTTATTTCTGGACTTATCTTCACCCTAGGCACTTTTATGTGCAGCATTTCTTCATCTATGCCATTGTTTTTAATAGGACGCTTTATCCAAGGATTTGGAAGTGGTTCTTTGTTATCCCTATCCTATTCCATGGTACGGATTGTTTTCAGCCCATCTTTATGGTCACATGCATTAAGTATTATCTCTGGAATGTGGGGAATATCAACCTTGTTAGGACCAGCAATCGGGGGGCTTTCTGTATATTATGGGCTATGGCGAGCATCCTTTTTGATCATTGGCGTATTAGCTATATTTTTCTCACTCATCGCCTTTAAATTTTTACCAAAAAAGAATGAAAACGATGTTCCAACACCCCCTCTTCCTCTTCTCCAGCTTTTCACACTCTCCTTATTGATTTTTATTATTTCTGTTGGAGGGGCTATGGAGTCTACAATAGCAAAAATTTGCGGATTAGTTATCGGACTTAGTCTTCTCTTTGTTCTAGCAAAAATCGAATCATCTACCCCTCATCCTATGTTGCCCCGCAAATCCTTTTCTTTCTCTTCTGAAATCTTTTCTGTTTACGCATTGATACTTGTTATGACAACAGTCGTATACAGTATAGAACTTTATTTTCCACTTTTTCTTCAAGAGCTTCATGGGCAAGCTCCACTTGTTGCTGGTTATATAGCAGCACTTATGAGCATAGGGTGGACATGTGGAGCCATCTCAAGTGCTGGTGTCTCCACAAAAAAAATTCGCAACATCATTGTATACTCGCCCCTATTAAAACTGTTAGGCATAGTGATTCTTTTATGGCTCATCCCAACAGAAGTTTCCGCGCTTGAATATATTTTTATTATTTGCTTAGCACTGTTTTCTATTGGAATCAGTGCGGGTATAGCATGGCCACATTTGCTCACAAGGATCTTACAATGTGCAAATGATGAAGATGCTCTCCGTGCCAGTGAATCCCTTACCTCTGTACAACTATTTTCAGCGGCCTTAAGTGCAACTCTAGCAGGAGTCATCACCAATCTTGCTGGCCTCTTTAATCCTGGAGGAACAATAGGAATGATCTTAGCAGCAAAAACTCTTCTTATAGTGCTCATGGGTCTTTTATTTTGTCTTGCTATTCCATTAGCACTGCGCATTTCTTACTGCATATTGAAAAATCCAACAGGACATTCCAATAACTAAAAATAAATAGAAAAATTCCTTCTTCATTTAAAAAATGAAAAATATTAAGCATGCTTCTCCATATACCATGAGACGCAAAAAACCATTAATCCACACAAAGTTAGAACACTTCCTAAAACAGCTGTATATTCATAACTATAGCCCAATTTTAAAACTAATGCTCCAGATTCTGCACCAAGAGCGTTGGCAATATTAAAAGCAGACTGCATTAATGCTCCTGCCAAAATCTGTCCCTGTAGTGCAACATCCATAATTTTTGTTTGTATAGAAGGCATAGCAGCAAAAGAAGTTCCAACAAAAAAGCATCCTATTGCCGCTGTTAACGGAGCATAGGATAAAAAGAAAAAAAGAAAAAAAACAAATACGCTCCAAAGCATAGAAAAAAATATCATCGGCGAAATACCAATTTTAACGGCCAATTTAGGCCCCAAGAGATTTCCTACCACCATACCCAATCCAACTAACGGCATGATAAATGGTACCAACTCAAGTGAAACACCAGAAATATGCATTAATGTTGGCTTGATATAAGTGAAAACAGAAAATAATCCTGACGCTCCCACCGACACCATCAACAAAAGAAGCCACACCTGCTTTTGCTTTAATGCACCCATTTCTTGCAAAGGATTCGTTTTTGGAAAACTTGAATTACAAGGAAAAAAATTCCAAACAAGCAAACAACATAATAAAGCGATCATCCCCACAAGGACAAAAGCAATCTGCCAACCAATAAGTTGACCAATCCAAGTAGCACTGGGTGCCCCCAAAACGGTTGCAATTGTTAAGCCAAGCATAACATATCCAACAGCTTTAGAACGTTCTTTCATTTCTACCATTGAAGAGGCAACCATAGCCGCAAGTCCAAAATAGATTCCATGAGGAAGTCCACTGAGAAAGCGTAATACGACTAATATGCTAAAATCAGAAACAAAGGCACTAGCAATATTTGCTAAGGCATAAAAAAGCATCAAGCCTATCAAAACAGTTTTGCGTGATACCTGAGCTGTTGCCACAGCTAAAAGAGGTGCTCCAATCACAACTCCTAATGCATAAGCAGAAATATATTGACCAGCGGTAGGAATATCAACATAGGAACTTCGTGCCATCTCTGGCAGTAGCCCCATTGCAACAAACTCTGCAGTACCAATAGCAAAACTGCCCACGGCAAGAGCTAAAATTATTAAACGTCGTATTCTCGAATCAATTCCCAATACAAGAACCTTTTGTTGATAAGAATCCCTCATATCATCACTTCTGAATAGGAGTTTTAACTGTAAATATCTGTAATACACACAAACAAAAATTCAAAACATTGTTATACGCATGCCCAATAGTCCCTAATAAAGTTTTAGAAATATTTTGATATATAAAGCATTTTATGGAGTTTTAAGTAAGATTCTTTAATGGAAAATCTTTGAAAACCTCAAGATCATAGACGTATTCACCTATTTCTATCAGATCTGCCAGATAATAAACTTTGTCTCCTCTTTTCAGCCATTGTAATTTTACAGTGAAAGCTTTATTTTGCAACGATATACTACATCCTATAAATAATTCTAAAATTTGCCGAAGAATGCATTTCAAACAAGTGAATAATATCTCATCATTATCTTGATACAAAGATAAAACTTCTCCCCCAAAATTATTGTTGCTTTATTTTTGCTACCTGAATATAGACCCTCCAAATCGATAAGTTATAATTTCAACTTTACGCCATTCTTATAAATTATTATAGAGTCTTTTAAAAATTCTCATGATAATAGTGCTTGGTTTCTAGATTTATTAAATACCCTCTTTTAGACATCTTTACCCCTCTCTCACAGAGAAATCGCATCAGATATCTAACTCACTATCTGTAAATTAAAATATTCACGTAAATATATTATGATTATTTTCAGATAAATTCTATAAACAAAGCAAAAAACAAATATAATAAATTTTGTATAAGTATATTTATTTATATTTTATAAATATGACAATTACCGTGATTAATATTTAAATTTATATATAAAAACTTAAAAAATAAAATTATAACATTTTAAATGTTGTAATTTTATTTTAGTTTTATTTTAATTTTTCTAAAAATTTATCTGTTCGATTGTATATAATCCATTCTTTACCTTTAGTAATAAAAAACACAAAGTAGCTCATAAAAGTACAATTTTCATACTTCTTTAAGAGTTCGCTAACGCCTCATTAACATTGTTGCTGTAAACAGTCATCAGAAACAGAAAAACTGTTTTTCTCCGGATCAGGTAGCGCGTACCGGAGTAACAGTTTCTGTTTTATATAGTAATTAGAAAAGAATATGTACCCTATAAAACCGCACTGTTATATCTTAAGATAGTGGAATTTTATAATTTTGGAAGATGTTTCTAATTTCATATTTTTAGCTAAATTTGTAAGTGCGAGAATAAATTCAATAAAAAAATGAGGTGCTATATTACGATTAATATTTTAGCGTCCTTGTGCCCATAGAGCACGCGTTTCAGCGCAAAAATCGGCATAACAGCCTTCCTCAATGGCATCACGAATTCCCTGCATAAGTTGTTGATAATAAAAAAGATTATTCCAAGTCAATAACATCCCCCCAAGAGATTCACCAGATTTAATCAAATGATGCAAATAAGCACAACTATAATCATGTGCTGCTGGACAAAGTGACTGTGGATCAAGAGGAAGTGGATCTTCTGCATAACGCGCATTACGCAAATTAATTCTACCAAAGCGGGTAAAAGCTAAACCATGACGTCCTGCACGCGTCGGCATAACACAATCAAACATATCAACACCACGAGCAACACTTTGTAAAATATCATCAGGTGTCCCTACTCCCATAAGATAGCGTGGTTTATCCTCTGGTAAAATCGGACAAGTAGTATCCAATACTGCTGTCATAACACTCTGCGGCTCACCAACAGCAAGCCCTCCAATAGCGTAACCTTTTAAATCGATTTCTTTTAATGCTTGAGCAGAACGTTCACGCAGTTTCATATTATCACCACCTTGAACAATCCCAAACAATGCTTTATCTGGCTGATCTCCAAAAGCTGTTTTACAACGCAGCGCCCACCGCAATGAAAGTTCCATAGCTTCTTCCATTTCTTTTTCAGTTGCGGGTAATGCAATACATTGATCCAACTGCATCTGGATATCCGCACCAAGAAGTTCTTGAATTTCGATAGAACGCTCTGGACTCATTTCATAGTAAGCTCCATTAATGTAAGAGCGAAAAATCACACCTTGTTCAGTAATTTTACGGATTCCCGCCAATGACATAACCTGAAAGCCACCAGAATCGGTTAAAATAGGTCCGCTCCAGCGTGAAAATTCATGTAATCCTCCCAAACGCGCAACACGTTCAGCTCCTGGACGTAACATTAAATGATAAGTATTCCCCAAAATGATATCTGCACCAAGATCACGAATTTGATCCATATACATAGCCTTAACGGTTCCTGCCGTCCCAACAGGCATAAATGCGGGTGTACGAACACATCCTCGCCCCGTTATAATTTCGCCTCGACGTGCATACCCATCTTGAGCAATTTTTCTATAATGAAATGTCTTTATCATAACTCTCGTCTTTTTGATTCCATCAATGCATATCTCTATAGAAAGAAAAAAGATATCCCCTTACGAGCATTGTCAAAAGCTTTATGAATTAATTTTTGATTCGCTCAATATTGTAACCAGCATCAAAAATTAAACGAAATAAAAGAACATTTCTTATTAAGAAATCACCATAATAAAAGTGATAATCTAACTCTAGAAAAATAGTAAAATCCTTATAATATCATACCACAAAATACCTACGCTTAACGCACTAAAGCCTTAACAGAACTGCAAAATTATTATCACAATAATTTCATCTTCACATACTTCCATAAGCAGTAACTTTGTACCCATAGAAGAAAATTTTGAACGCATTGTACAGCTTACATATTCTTTAACTTTTACAGATAAAAATTTTTCATCTACTGGGCACAGCGATCCTCACGCTTAATAAAAGCGCAAATGAGCATAATCACTTATCCACTCACAATATTGAGATAGCTCTTGGCATTTAAGATAATTCACAAAAGAAATTAACGTGTAAATAAAAATACTTTAAAAAACTAAAAATGCTTTTTGTAAAGATTCTCAAATACCAAAAGCTCTATCGTACCATTAGAGGCTGAAAAAGCGTATGATGGTACCCGCTTGCTCCGTCATAAGCTTTAAAGAAGGTGGTGCATAATAGATTTTATACTATTTATAGCTTTAAAACTATACATGCCATGAATATCATCGTGGAAGTGAACGTTGATATGTACTGAGAAATGCTTCTTAAAAAAACACGTAAATACGCAACACAAGTGTATTCCGTTTGGAGCATTCCTCTATTAAAAAACGAGAAAAATAAAAGCGTAAGTCCATGCATAATCTTCATTATTTAAAAGATATTGCGTTAGATACTTTTAAAAAAGTAAAGTTGAATTAAAAAGGAGATGGCAAGACTAGCCATTTGTTTCACTTCTGCGCCTTTATTATATTCTTCTAAGATTAAACCGTCTTCTTATTTTAAAGATTACGCCAATATATATAAATGCTGGTTTTCCACCTTGCTAGGAAAACTGGATGAGCTAGTAAAGCTCTTATCCGTCTTAATATGTGTTTCAAACATGCTTCTGCATTAGGATTGGATGTTGATTTACGAGCAGAAACAAAAGCACACGCTCTCTTAGGAAAGTAACATCATAAAACCATTAAGACCGACAATGGATTGAAGAGAAATGCCGAATTTTTTATAAAACACTTTGCCAAACAACAACCATAATACAACAGACTTTGCGTTTTCTTATTCTGACAGGTGTTTGTACAAATCCGTTGCGTTATATTCTTCAGGAAGATCCGATTGAAGAAAATATATGGACAATGCTTAGCTCGAAATTATAAAAGGTAAGCGTGATACTACAAAAGAGTTTCGTGTGCCTTTATTGATCAGAAAAGAGTATTTTTTCTTAGAAACTTACAATTGAAATCAGTATAGTTTATACTATTCTACATCCGCAGCAATAATGGCTTTGGTAATTGAATCTGGATCTGCAACAGGTTCACCACGTTTAATTTTATCAACATTTTCCATACCTTCAACAACCTGCCCCCATATGGAATATTGACGATCAAGCCACGGAGCATCTGCAAAACAAATAAAAAACTGAGAGTTAGCAGAATTTGGATTCTGACTCCGTGCCATAGAAACTGTACCACGCTTATGAGAAAGATTTGAAAACTCTGCTGTTAAATTTGGTTTTTCTGCCCCTCCCATACCAGCACGTGATAAATTGAATTTTTCACTATCCTTCTTTCCAAATTGCACATCCCCTGTTTGCGCCATAAAACCATCAATAACGCGATGGAAAATAACATTATCATAAGCACCTTCCCGTACCAGTTCTTTAATACGTGTAACATGACAAGGTGCCAAATCAGCAAAAAGCTCAATAACAACTCTGCCCTTTGTTGTTTCAAGAATTAAAGTATTCTCTGGATTTTTATTCTCAGCCATATGGAAAGCTCCCTTGATTCATTTCTCAACTTGTAAAGTAGCAGCATTAATAACATCAGGATTTTTTACAGATCCATTATTACTTGTCGTACCTTTTTTTATTTTATCAACAACATCCATCCCCTTTATAACCTCTCCAATAACCGTATACTGACCGTTTAAAAAATCAGCATCATCAAAACAAATGAAGAATTGAGAATTCGCGGAATCCGGATCTTGTGATCGTGCCATCCCAACTGTGCCACGCTTAAACGGCTGTTTTGAAAACTCCGCCGGTATATTGGGATAATTTGAACTACCCATACCAACGCGTTTCAGATCAAAATCTCTACTGCCTTTTTTTCCAAATTCTACATCACCAGTTTGCGCCATGAAATTAGGAATAACGCGATGAAACACAACATTATTATAGGCCCCCTCCTCTGTTAATCTTTTGATTTGCGCAACATGCTTTGGCGCCAAATCAGGACGCAGACGAATAATGACATCACCATCTTTGAGAGATAAAACAAGAAGGCTTGCATCACTTGCTGGGCTAGAATTACCAGCGACTGCAGACAATGAAAAAAAACAAAACACACATATCAAAACAGCAAAAATTCTACGAGACACAATTATTCTCCCCTAAAAGATTGGTATTTCGAGCTTAAAGCTTGTGCAACATTGGGCGGTACAAATGGTGTCACATCACCTCCCATAGAGGCAATTTGGCGTACCAATGTAGAAGTTATCGCGCGCCCAGAAACACTTGCCGGCAAAAAAACAGTTTGCAATTCAGGAGCCATAACACCATTCATTCCTGCCATTTGCATTTCATAATCAAGATCAGTACCATCACGCAATCCACGAATGAGAAATGAAGCACCAACTTCACGCGCCTTCTCAATGAGAAGGTTGCTAAATGAAAGAACCTGCAATCGATTAGAATCTGCACCAAATAAGTCTTTCCCTACCTGCGTAATGAAATCAACACGCTCTTCGAAGCTAAAGAGTGTTTTTTTGTCAGCCTGTATCCCTATAGCGACGACCACCTTATCAGCTAACACAAAACACCCTTTCAAAACATCAAGATGACCATTTGTAAGAGGATCAAAAGAACCCGCGTAAAGAGCAATTTTCATGACTTTACTCCTTCCTCTTAAAAATTATTTTTCTTCGCTCATATCAACTGTATCAGAATGCTTCTCACCTTCATCATCTAATGAACTCGTATCATCTTCAGGTTCAGAAATACGTTCAACCGATACGACTCTTTCACCTTTGGCTGTATTAAAAATTGTGACTCCCTTAGTTGAGCGCCCAGCAGTACGAATTCCCTCAACAGGGACACGAATAAGCTGCCCCCCATCTGATACCAACATAATTTGATCTTGCGCCTTCACCGGAAAAGCCGCTACTAATTTACCAATTTCAGCTGTTTTAGATGGATCTGTTGCGCGAATCCCTTTTCCGCCACGTCCCGAAATCCGGAACTCATAGGAAGAAGAGCGTTTACCATAACCAAACTCACTCACCGTCAAAAGCATTTGTTCACGTGCATGAAGTTCTGCATAACGTTCATCTGTTAACTCTGTTTCAGCCCCCCCATCCTCATCATCCAGAATGACAATATCTTCAACATCAGCATCTGCACCAGAAGCACGCCGTTCATTCATGACACGTTTAATATAAGCAGAACGCTCAATGGACGTCGCCTCGACATGCTCTAAAATTGTCATCGAAATGACTTTATCGCCTTTAGCTAAATTGATACCACGAACTCCCACAGAATTACGCCCAGCAAAGACACGAACATCAACAACTGGAAAACGGATACATTGTCCATTGGCTGTTGTTAGAACAACATCATCATGTTCTGTACAGGTTTCAACAGAAAGAATTTCATCTTCTTCATCAAGTTTCATTGCAATTTTACCATTACGATTAACCTGAACGAAATCTGATAATTTATTGCGACGCACAGTTCCACGTGTTGTCGCGAACATAATATCTAATGCACTCCAGCTCGCTTCATCTTCAGGCAAAGGCATAATCGTTGTAATACGCTCACCTTGTTGTAAGGGAAGCATATTGATCAAAGCCCGCCCACGCGATTGGGGTGTCCCCAGCGGCAGTCGCCAAACTTTTTCCTTATAAACAATCCCACGTGATGAAAAGAAAAGAACCGGAGTATGCGTATTGGCAACAAACAACCGCGTTACAAAATCCTCATCCTTCGTGGACATACCAGAACGCCCCTTACCACCACGTCGCTGTGCACGATAGGTATTAAGAGGTACGCGCTTAATATAGCCACTATGGCTTACCGTTACCACCATATCCTCTGGTGCGATCAGATCTTCACTCTCCATCTCAGCGCTACCAAAACCAAATACGGTACGTCGCGGCGTTGCAAATTCCTCACGAAGAGCACTCAACTCATCCTTAACAATAGACATAATGCGTACGCGTGATGCCAAGATCTCAAGATAGTCAGCGATATCCACGCCAATTTTATTCAATTCATCAGCGATTTCATCACGCCCAAGGGCTGTCAATCGTTGCAAACGCAATTCTAAAATAGCACGCGCCTGTTCTTCAGAGAGATTATAAGTACCATCCTCATGAATAATATGACGAGGATCATCAATAAGTTTAATCAAAGGCGCGACATCCATCGCTGGCCAGCGTCGCTCCATTAACTGTGCACGTGCTGTCTGCGGATCAGGAGCTTTGCGAATAAGCGCTATAATTTCATCAATATTGGCAACAGCAAGGGCAAGGCCAACCAAAACATGTGCTCGCTCACGCGCTTTACGCAAAAGATATTTTGTTCGCCGACTGACAACTTCTTCCCGAAAAGAAACAAATGCACGAAGCATATCAAGCAACGTCATCTGTTCGGGTTTTCCCCCATTCAAAGCAACCATATTACAACCAAAGGAAGTTTGCAGCGGCGTATAACGATATAATTGGTTTAAAACAACTTCCGCAACAACATCTTTTTTCAACTCAATAACAACGCGATATCCATCACGATCCGATTCGTCACGCAAATCAGAGATTCCCTCAATGCGTTTATCGCGCACCAATTCGGCCATTTTCTCAATCATTGTGGCCTTATTAACTTGATAAGGGATCTCACTCACAATAATTGCCTGCCGACCACTACGAATTTCTTCAATATCAACTTTAGCACGCATAATAATTGAACCCCGCCCTGTTTCATAAGCTGAACGGACACCAGAGTGGCCAAGGATAATACCCCCTGTAGGAAAATCCGGACCAGGAATAATTTCAATTATTTTATCGAGTGTGATATCAGGATTATCAATCAAAGCAATACAACCATCAACGACTTCACCAAGATTATGGGGAGGAATATTGGTTGCCATTCCTACAGCAATTCCCCCTGACCCATTAACCAAAAGATTGGGAAAACGTGCTGGCAAGACAACCGGCTCACGCTCACGCCCATCGTAATTATCCTGAAAATCAACAGTATCTTTATCAATATCAGCTAAAAGTTCTTCTGAAACTTTTTCTAAACGACACTCAGTATAGCGCATAGCTGCAGGTGGATCACCATCAACGGAACCAAAATTCCCCTGACCATCAATCAATGGATTTCTTAAAGAGAAGTCCTGCGCCATACGCACTAATGCATCGTAAATTGAAGCATCACCATGGGGATGAAATTTCCCCATAACCTCACCAACAACACCAGCAGATTTACGATACGACTTATTGAAAGAAAGCCCCATCTCATTCATAGCATGAAGGATACGTCGATGAACAGGCTTAAGACCATCACGGACATCAGGGAGTGCACGCGAAACAATCACGCTCATCGCATAATCGAGATAGGAGCGTTGCATTTCATCAATAATACTGATTGGTTCAATACCGGTCAGCACATCACGTTCTGGGTGTGGAGTAAGATCGGTCACAATTTAAAAACTTTCAAAAAAGAATCATTTCACTTTATTTATATCGGTTTATATCGAAAAATACACAAAAATGCTAATTTCTCTCCCATAACAAAAAAGAAATTTAACAATATTTTTCAAGATGTTATTAATTTATATTTTAAATTACCAATAATAATTAACAACTTTCACTTTGCTAAACTTCAAAAATCTAAAACAAACAAACCATAAAGCAATCATAATACTGCAACTTTAAAGCCTCTTAAAAAGGAACATCATCATCTAATTTGTGTGAAAAACTTTCTCCTAATTGGTTATTATTTTGACCAAAAGTATTTCTTTGATTTGAACTACTATTAGCAAAGTCACCACTGTAACTCCCCCCTTGACTTGCTCCCTGCTCTCCACCCGCTGCTCCGCGCCCATCAAGCATTTGTAATTCACCACGGTATTTTTGCAAAACAACCTCTGTCGTATAACGGTCATTTCCATTTTGATCTTGCCATTTTCGTGTCTGTAACTGCCCCTCAATATAAATTTTGCTCCCCTTTTTTAAATATTGCTCTGCAACTTTGACAAGGTTTTCATTAAAAATAACAATACTATGCCACTCAGTGCGTTCTTTTCGCTCATTTGTATTCCGATCGCGCCAACTTTCTGAAGTAGCAATACGCAGATTTGCCACTTGATCACCAGAATTCAAACGGCGGATTTCAGGATCCGCACCAAGATTACCAATTAAAATAACTTTATTAAGGCTACCAGCCATCGCATAAACTCCAAAATTTTAATTTGTAAAATACTCTGTTCTATAACAGTTATAACCATCTTGACCTTCAATTTACATGTCGCAATTGACCATCAATATAGGTATTGCTATCCTTTACCAATATTGTATTCAGTGTAATTATAACAAAAGATGATAAAAACGCATAGTTTATTCCACCACGAGAGAATAAAAAGCTACTCATTTGTATTTTTTTCACAAAACTTATACCTTCCTTTTGCATTAAAGCAGTTAAACACATTGTAATTCTAAAAAAACAGTTTTATTCCATTTTAGGTGCTCAATTTTTGCCACATATGCCAAGGATAAAGTATGACTCATCAAAAATATATCTCCATTCGCGGTGCACGTGAGCATAACCTTAAAAATATTGATCTCGATCTGCCTCGTGATAAACTCATTGTTATAACAGGACTTTCTGGATCAGGGAAATCATCCTTAGCGTTTGATACAATTTACGCTGAAGGACAACGTCGCTATGTCGAAAGCCTTTCAGCCTATGCACGCCAATTTTTGGAAGTCATGCAAAAACCCGATGTCGACCGCATAGACGGTCTCTCTCCCGCTATCTCCATTGAACAAAAAACAACCAGTCGCAATCCTCGTTCAACGGTAGGGACCGTTACTGAAATCCACGACTACATGCGCCTTCTCTTTGCCCGTATTGGCATTCCTCATTCTCCTGTGACAGGACTTCCTATTGAAAGCCAGACAGTAAGCCAAATGGTGGATCAAATTATGTCCTTACCAGAAGGAACGCGAATTTTTATTATGGCCCCTTTGGTGCGAGGACGAAAGGGAGAATATAAAAAAGAGCTAACAGATCTTTTAAAAAGAGGATTTCAACGCGCTAAAGTTGATGGAAAATTCTATGAAATCGCTGATATTCCACCTCTTGATAAAAAATATAAACACGACATCGATGTCGTGGTAGACCGCATTGTTGTACAAAAGGATATCACCTCTCGCTTGGCTGATAGTATAGAAACCTGTTTACAGCTAGCAAATGGGCTTGCCATTGCTGAAATGGCAGACCAACCCTTAGCACAAAAAGAAACGACAAAGGAATCTGCTCATAAATCAAAAAATGATACACATAAACGGCTCATTTTTTCAGAAAAGTTTTCCTGCCCTGTATCGGGTTTTTCTATTCCTGAAATTGAACCACGCCTTTTTTCGTTCAATAATCCTTTTGGCGCCTGTCCTCTCTGCGATGGACTGGGCATAAAAAAAGCAATGGATCCACTGAAAATTGTGCCCAATAAAAATATTACCCTAAAGAATGGCGCCATTGCCCCTTGGGCTAAGTCAGATTCACTTTACTATAAACAAACCTTAGAAGCATTAGGAAAAGCTTACGGTTTCAAACTCACAGATCAATGGTGTGAACTCTCTAATGAAGCACAACAGGCTATTCTTTACGGTACAAAAAGAGATGAAATTTCTTTTATCTATAAAAATAATTCTGGTTCGCATAAAACGGCCCAACCTTTTGAAGGAATCATCCCTAATATGGAGAGACGCTGGAAAGAAACCGATTCTGCTTGGTCTCGAGAAGAAATCGAACGTTATATGTCTTCTTCGCCCTGTTCGGCTTGTCACGGTTATCGTTTAAAACCAGAGGCACTTGCTGTAAAAATAAACGGAATGCATATTGGGCAAATATCAGATCTTTCTATTCTAAAGGCAGATGATTGGTTTGCCAATGTTCATCAATATCTCACAAAAAAACAACGTAATATCGCCGTACGTATTTTAAAAGAAATTCGTGAACGCTTGGCTTTTTTAAATCATGTAGGATTGGAATATCTTACCTTGTCTCGAAATTCAGGAACGCTTTCAGGGGGAGAAAGCCAACGCATTCGGTTGGCATCCCAAATTGGTTCTGGTCTTACAGGCGTTCTTTATATTTTAGATGAACCATCTATCGGTTTACACCAACGCGATAATGAACGCCTGTTGGAAATGCTGCGCCACTTGCGTAATCTTGGCAATACAGTTATTGTTGTTGAACATGATGAAGATGCTATTCTCACAGCAGACTATGTTGTCGATATGGGGCCTGCCGCAGGCGTTCATGGTGGAGAAATCATAGCGCAAGGAACACCGCAGGAAATTATAGAAAATTCAGCCTCTCTCACAGGCCAATACCTTTCAGGAAAAATGGCTGTTAAAATGCCTACAGAGCGACGCAAAATATCAAAAACGAAAACACTTAAAATCATCGGCGCCAAAGGCAATAACCTCAAAAATATCAATGCGAATATTCCTCTTGGAACCTTCACATGCATAACTGGTGTTTCTGGAGGAGGAAAATCAACATTTCTTATTGAAACGCTTTTCAAAGCAGCATCACATCATATCATGGGCTCTCATCACAGCCCTGCCAGCTATGACAAAATTGAAGGATTAGAATTTCTTGATAAAGTCATCGATATCAACCAGTCTCCTATTGGACGCACCCCACGCTCTAATCCCGCAACCTATACAGGTGCTTTTACACCGATTCGTGAGTGGTTTGCCGATCTTCCAGAATCAAAAGCCCGCGGTTACAAAGCTGGGCGTTTTTCATTTAATGTTAAAGGAGGACGGTGCGAAGCATGTCAAGGTGATGGAGTCATCAAAATTGAAATGCACTTTTTACCTGATGTCTATGTTACTTGCGATGTCTGTAAAGGAAAACGCTATAACCGAGAAACACTAGAAATAAAATTCAAAGGACAGTCTATAGCCGATATTTTGGATATGACAATTGAAAAGGCAGAGGAATTTTTCCAAGCTATTCCCGCTATTCATAATAAAATGGAAACTCTCATTAAAGTAGGATTGGGTTACATAAAAGTAGGACAGCAAGCAACCACACTTTCTGGTGGGGAAGCACAACGTGTAAAACTTGCGAAAGAACTTTCTCGTAAAACAACGGGACGTACACTCTATATTTTGGATGAACCGACAACAGGTTTACATTTTCATGATATTTCCAAACTTCTTGAAGTGCTTCACGAACTAGTCGAGCAAGGCAACACAGTTATAGTCATTGAACATAACCTTGATGTTATAAAGACAGCCGACTGGATTATTGATTTAGGACCAGAAGGTGGAGATCGCGGTGGTAAAATTGTTGCAATTGGACGCCCTGAAGACATCATTAAAGTTCCCGCTTCCTATACGGGAAAATTTCTAAAAGATGTTTTACTGCGCCCATCTCTCTATAATTCCAATTCTTAGAAACGCTTTCTATTGTAAAATACAGCATACTAACAAAGCCTGTACTTTTATTATTACCTGTAAACCAACACCTAATTCCAGTGGTGCAACAAGTTTGAAGCAAAGACTAAAAACAATTTAGCGCTTTATAAGCTGTTTCAGTTGTCGTATTGCCAAATAGGAACGCGCACATAATTGCGTATTTATTCTCTGTTTTGTTTATACCTGAAACGACCAGACAACCTAAACTGGGAAGAATATGAAGTTTTAAGGGTATAAATAAATTTCTATATTTCCATTTCCTTTTAATTTATCTTTATGATTTTCCAAGGCATCCACAGCAATATCTTATAATGAAGATTGCCATTGCTTCACACTTTTATTTATCGCGTTCCTTAATGAAGATCACATTCCTCACGAAGGAACAAAACGCCCCAAACGGAATATATTTGCGTTGCCAATTCCCACATCTGTTTTAAAGAAACATTTCTCAATGCTCTCAAGCCCATTTCACGACGGCTCCTATGAATGCTATAATGATAAACTCATTATTGTACACCACCATCTTTACATTTATGAATCGGCATCATCACACTCTTTTCCAATATTTGTCTTCCCTACTCCCTAATATTGTAAAGCCTTTAATTATCGAAAGCTTTCATAAAAAGCATTTTATTTCTTTTTTCAAATGTTGTTATCCACACACTCATAACTATTTATGATATATAAAGGTATCGTTTTGATTGGTTGACGATAAAAGGATCTAAAATGAGAAAATCTTACGCTATTAGAGTTTCTCATTCAATGTGGAGAGCGTCTAATTATCCTTATAAGTCAAGATATTATCTAATAAAAAAGAAACAAAACTCTTTTATTATATTATTTGAATTCTTGTATAAGAATTGTAAGTTTTTTTCTCAAAAAACAGTATTTGGCTGTATTCTACAAAAGAAACTCTCCTAACAGAGCATAGAGTGTCATTATTTTCGACTTTTTGTGCACAAAGTATCTGTTGGACATCTTACAGTTGTCAATATAATGTGATGCAGTCTAAAAAGACAAAATAACGTTGGAGATAATTTCAGCATGAAAAAAATTGAAGCCATTATAAAACCTTTCAAACTTGATGAAGTGAAAGAAGCGCTTCAAAAAATTGGGTTACATGGTATTACAGTAACAGAAGCGAAAGGTTTTGGTCGTCAAAGGGAACATACAGAACTTTATCGTGGTACGAAATATGTTGTTGACTTTCTACCTAAAGTAAAGATTGAAATTGTTGTGTCCGATGAAAAACTGGAACAAACTGTTGATGCAATACGTAAAGCAGCTCAAACCAAACATATAGGGGATGGAAAGATATTTGTCTTTTCCATTGATGATGCAATTCGTATAGGCACGGACGAAACCGGTATCGATGCCCTTTAATAAATAACGAGAAAATTCACTTTTTTATCCACCTCAACGCCATATTAAGGAAATTGAATATGACAACCGCATCAGATATTATCAAACAGATTACAGACAACGAAATCCGTTTTGTTGATTTACGTTTTACTGATCCACGAGGAAAATTGCATCACATTACAATGGATATCGCAGAGATCAGCGAGGATACTTTTAGTGATGGTGTCATGTTTGATGGTTCTTCAATTGCTGGTTGGAAAACAATTAATGAATCTGACATGGTTTTAATGCCAGATCCAGCAACAGCACATATTGATCCTTTTTTTGCTCAATCTACTTTGGTCATATTTTGTGATGTACTTGATCCTGTCTCTGGTGAGTTTTATCGTAGAGATCCTCGTTCTATCGCCAAAAGGGCTGAGGTGTATATGAAATCTTTAAACATTGGAGATACAATCAATGTGGGTCCAGAAGCAGAGTTTTTTATCTTTGATGATGTGCGCTATAAAACGGACCCTTACAACACAGGGTTTAAACTCGATTCAAGTGAACTTCCCTCTAATGATGATACGGAATATGAAACAGGAAATCTAGGGCATCGCCCACGAATAAAGGGAGGCTACCTTCCTGTTCCGCCGATTGATTCCTGCCAAGATATGCGTTCTGAAATGCTCACAGCACTCAAGGATATGGGCGTACAGGTCGAAAAACACCATCACGAAGTAGCAGCAGGCCAACATGAATTGGGTATTCGTTTTGATACACTTGTTCGCGAGGCTGACAAGATGCAAATTTTTAAATATGTTGTACATCAAATAGCAAATAGTTATGGGAAAACAGCAACCTTCATGCCAAAACCAGTTTTTGGTGATAACGGCTCTGGAATGCATGTCCACATTTCCATTTGGAAAGATGGCAAACCCATTTTTGCAGGAAATGAATATGCTGGACTATCAGAAACCTGTCTGTTTTTTATCGGTGGTGTTATTAAGCACGCAAAAGCAATAAATGCTTTTACAAACCCATCCACAAACTCCTATAAACGTTTGGTTCCTGGTTATGAAGCTCCTGTTCTTCTTGCCTATTCAGCACGTAATCGTTCTGCATCTTGCCGTATTCCTATGAGCTCCTCACCAAATTCAAAACGCGTAGAAGTTCGTTTTCCAGACCCAACAGCAAATCCCTATTTGGCATTTGCAGCCCTTTTAATGGCTGGTCTTGACGGTATCAAAAACAAAATTCATCCCGGACATGCTATGGATAAAGATCTTTATGATCTTCCCTTAAAGGAACTTAAAGAAATCCCTACTGTTTCAGGAAGCCTGCGTGAAGCGCTTGAAGCACTTGACAAAGATCGTGGCTTTCTTAAAGCTGGCGACGTTTTTGATGATGATCAGATTAATTCCTTCATTCAAGTAAAGATGCAAGAAGTCTTGCGTTACGAAACAACACCCCATCCTGTTGAATTTGATATGTACTATTCTGTTTAAACAATCAATACGCATTCTTTTGATTTTTAAAGTGGAGGCAAAAGCCTCCATTTTTGTGGATATTCTTCTCATGCAAAAGCGCAAGAGGCTTTTTGCTCGTCCGCTTTTCCTTTATAATGTATTGAATCTCTTCAAATGAATTAACAAAGGTTTCTAATGCCGCGAATTTGTTTTCTCGTTCCCGTTCTTTTATGCATTGTCTTTATCACATCAACAACTAAAGCACATACAATAACCAACCAAAAACTTACAACTCTTGAGAAAGCAACATCTGCTTATAGTAAAGCACTTAAAAATGCCGATGCAAATGCCATCTTAAATGCTATTCCTCCCCAAGTCATCAACCGCTTAACCGCCAAAAAAAATCTTAATCAATCACAATTTCTACAAATCATGAAAAGCCAAATAGAACGGTTGGCAGAAAGTTACAAGATTGAAACGATCAACATTGATCAAAAACAAAAACGTGAAGGTACCCTTGATAATGGTACCCCTTATTTTGTTATACCCGTGGAGCTTGTAACCACAACAAATGCTGGGAAAAAATGCTCTATTCAAA
Organism: Bartonella sp. AA168HLJHH; assembly: GCF_042197365.1. Taxonomy (NCBI): domain Bacteria; kingdom Pseudomonadati; phylum Pseudomonadota; class Alphaproteobacteria; order Hyphomicrobiales; family Bartonellaceae; genus Bartonella; species Bartonella sp. AA168HLJHH. Next base: position 127,597 of record NZ_JBHIRS010000003.1, read on the forward strand.
CTGAAATTATTGCCCTACTTCACGATAACCAATGGTATTTTATCCGTGGCAATGACGAAGCGCTCTTAACCATAACTAATGAACTATTTCCTGGACTTGATAAAGTAAAAACCAATCCTCAAAAAGTCACAAAAATACTCTGAGCCAAAAGAATGCACGTAAATAAAAGATTTTCCCCTATAAACAAGTTGTAACAATTGTAGCAGCAGCATTAAATTCAACTTTTTTATGAGCACGGCGTGCTATTGTTTCTTTATCTATTCCCCATTGTTCCATCATCCAATCTTCATCTAAATGGGCAATAGACCAAGCATGATCAGCATCAATGTTTCCCGCAGCAACGGCAAGAGCAATGAGAGCAGATCCCGTTAAGGTTGTCATCATATGAAGTGCAGCAAGCATATAAGCAGACTCAACGCTTCGTAAATAATGACTCACAGCTTGAAGTGCTTCTGGTGATTGTTCCACATGCATCAGCCCTTCTGTCAAATAAAACCTTGCACCCAGTTTTTTTTCTGCCCAATCTAATAAAGGATCCCATTGCTCAGATTGTTTTTGCACCAACTCTTTAGGTGTCTGTGCACGATAAAAGATCATATCACATGCAACGAAACGCAATAAATCTTCAAAAACCACCTGCATATCATCAGCGATACCATCAATAACAGTATTAACCAAACGCGTCATCGGCATTTTTGCAGGATCAACAACGTGCTTTTGGTTCTCAAATTCCTGAGCAACATATTCAGCAAACACTTCTGATGGCACATGAAAATGACGCCTTGCGGGCGTTTTTACGGGACGTTCATCCAACAAAATCGTAAAGCCGACCTCCTCACAAGCGATCTTCACTTGCTTATAAAACCGTTTTGGGTGTGATTGGCATGAAAGATTTTGAATCTTTTGAACAGAACTCTTCTTATTCAATGGCATATCAAAATGATCCAAAATCTCACGCATATTTGTTTACCTCTGATCTTTTCAAAAAAACGACTGTTTCTTTAGGTTCTGTAGCTTCAATAAGGTTTAATCTGACCTTCTTAACAATTCCAAAGAAGAAAAAAATCTTGCCAATCTCAATCTGATTTAAGAGTTATATTTCATGTTTCTTTTACAAACAAGACAATGATGATTGCCTTTTATATATTTAATACAATCATAATAGTAAAACAATTTCTAAAAGTATTATCTTAATTAAGAAGTTAAATATATTGAGTTTTATGGCAAAGATGTTCACGCCTTACCAATTTGCTTATTATTCACCTATAATAGTATTATCAATATGAACAGATTCAAAAACGCTGCTCATCCAAAAAATGATAGAGCAGTGCGGTTTACGTGTCATTCACCTTCGCTTAACCATTCCAATAATTCTCTAACATATCCAATAAATACCCTGATAGAATTTTTCCTGCTCAATTACTCCCCTAAACGACGATGTTTTACGGCATGATAGAATAATGAACAGACAAAATTATAATTGTAAATTTTCTTTCATATATACATTATTTTATAAAGCACTAAATTATTTAACGCATTGTGCTTGATATACTCTACATATTACACTATTTTAAATTTAGGCATATTTTTATAAAGAATAGAGATCATGCAATCTGAAAATAATACTTTTATCTATACACTTGTCCCTGCAGATACTAACTGTGCAGCAGCAGAACAATAGTGGCTTAACAATCACAATAAAAATATTTTGTCCACTGACTCGAGATCCCGTATTATCTTATACGCAACTCTTGAAGAAGCATTTAATGAACTTGCTCAAAAAAAAGATGCTTATCTCTTAAGTTGTGCTGCTTCCCCTGATTTGCATACACTCATATTTACCCGTTTAGGTGATATGCAATTATTTGACAGCTTTATCATGCCTACTCACTCTATGGTTTTAGCTAAACGCAATAACATTGATGAAATTAAAACCATAGCGCCTCATCCTGCCCCGCAATCTCTGGTAGCTCATCAATATGACAAAGTATTTGCCAACAGCAATGCTGATGCAGCCGTTCTTTGTAAGGCTGAAAAAGCCGATGCTTGTATCACAACATCGGTTGCGGCAAATCGCTATAAGCTGAATATTATCGAAAATTTTGAACAAATGCCAATGACCTTTTTGCTCCACTCACTAAAGTCAACTAATCATGAAAAAATCTGAAGTGCTTCTTTCCATTGTTAACTTAGTTGACAAATTCCGTATGCGCCAAGAACGAAATGGGAGCATTAAGGAACCAACTTCAGCAGATAGTAATATGATCAATGAATTGATCACTCTGCTGAACCACCATGCTAATATTCTTGATGGATTATCTCCAAAACTTTTAGCGATCATTTCTGATGATCTTCTTCAGTGGATGCTCAGCGGTTTAACGCCCCCTCCTCAATTTGATAACACTTTGGCTGCTTTCAAAGCCCCATTACCAGATGCTCCCTTGTTTTTCTTGGCTCCAATGCGTGCAACAAATGGACCTGATCCAGAAGGATTCCAGCTGGAATTAGTTACAGGATATCGTCATGAAACGGCCTATCTTTCTGACGCCTCGAAATATACAAAGAATTATCTATCACCATTTCAATGTATAAAAATGGGAATAGCATCAAAGGGATTTTTAGAAGGCAAGTTCTATTCCCAGAATCTGTAGCGACGGCTCAAAAAATTGATAAGCAAGCATTTGCTTTGTTTTTTTTCAGTAAATTCTTTGATATTTACAACAAGCAAACAATTGTGGAAGCTGAACGTTTACTCGGTCGAGATAGTAAATTCCTGTTCGGTCAATTGCATAGTCGTAACTTATCTAAAGAAGACATTTACGATGCTCGCTGTTTGTGGGGCTATTATCATGACTATGCACATCATACCGGACCGCGGCCATTGGATAAAAATCTGTATATAAAATTAAATTGGTTTACAGGTCTTCTAGAAGAAACTAAAGTTGATTTAATTACAGTGCGTATTATGCTACAAAATCATCCAAAATTTTGGAAAGAAATAACTGAATTTGTCCTATTAGAACGCATATTCCGTTATCCACAAGATTCTGATCAGCATATGACATTCGATGCTGGTACAGGGATCTTGCTTTTTGAAATATTGATGCGGAACAAAGCATTGATTGAAACAAATCAAAGTTATCTTCAATTTGATTTGGAGCGTCTTGAAAAAGTAATAATATTGATGATAGCAGATATAGAAACACTTGAAGCATTAGATGATGACGCTTATTTGGCAGGAGCTAAGGATTATATCCAAAATAATCTTGGTAAGCCGCAAACTTCACAGTCACGATTTAATTTTTCAACATCATATTATGCACAGCGAGTGATTAGAGGATTAAATCATTGAGTTTTATAAAAGGACGGTTATTATTATTTACTTTTGCTATTCTAGCATTGTTTTCCATAAGTTGGTTATTATCTAAGAATTTGGTTAGCAATATACCCGTCATGCATGCGGTTGGACTTAGGTTGTTTTCCACCGCTGCCACCTTATGGCTGATTGCAATATTTCGTGAGAAAGCTGTTTTCAGATCCCTACCATTGCTTTCCATGATACCTTCTTTTTTAATTCTCTCAGTGTTAGGATTTTCGCTGTATTTTGTATGCAGCTTTGGTGCATTAAAATCGCTCAAAGCCAGTGATTTAACCATGGTGCTCGCTACTATTCCAGGAATTACTTATATATTAGGTGCATCGACAAATGTCCTTAAATTCTCATGGCTGAAGCTTAGTGGAGTGATAATTGTCAGTGTAGCAGCTGTAGTATTCAATATAAATAGTGGAGAAGGTGGATATTATAACCTGATAGGAGTAGTGCTTGCCTTAACAGCAGCACTTTCTTATTCTGCTTATGGCTTATTGTCTAAACGTTATCTTAAAAATCTACCTTTGCTCACCTCACTGGCTTGGATCACGACAATTTCTGCAGCATCATTTATGCCATTATTTATTTTTGATCCTGCCCCACTCTTCTATCTTAAGTTAGAAGATATATTTAAAATATTGATTTTAGGAACTGTTTGCTCGGCACCAGTTTACGTATTATACCAAAAAGTTTTAGCCGAAGGAGGCGTATTATACGCCAACACTATCGGCGTATTATCCCCTTTTGCAGTGGTTGTATGTGAATGGATAATCGGCTCGAGCCCTTCCCTCAATATGATCAAAATAATTGCTATGATTGTAGTTGTTATAGGGATGACACTCTTATTTATAGATGCATCAAAGGTATCTACATGGCAACAGAAACGTCGTGCCCAAAATTCCAAATTTAATGAGGAAACAAAATGAAAAAACTCGCGTTAGTTTGCCAGCGCAATGCAAAATTACCATTTATATTTGAAGCAGCACAAGCAGCTAATATCGAATTAATAATGATCTATGATACCGCTGAAAGCGCTCCCACTCAACACCCCGCAGCAGTCACTTCAACTTGGCAACTTCCTGTTTTTGATAACCCAGAGGCAGCTCTAGACACTTTTGCAACAGGAGCAAAAGAACGCAATATTGCTGGGGTTATGACCCTTCGCGAAGAAGCCATCCTATGGACAGCTTTGGCTGCAAAAAAAATCAATACTCCAAGTATTGAACCAGAAGTAGCAGCATTAACCAGAAATAAATATCTCATGCGTCAAACTTTCGCTAAAGCAGGCTTAAGAACACCAGGATTCTTTTATATAGATCATCCAGAAGACCTATCAAAAACACAAGCCTTGGATTATCCAGTCGTTATTAAACCTGTCTCTGGATGGGCAAGTGCAGGCGTCATGTTAGCTAAAAATTCCGCTGAACTTCCTGATCTCATTAAAGCCGTATGGAATGTTCAGCATAAAGACATGGCACGTTTTAATGATAAAAGTAAACCTGTAGGCTTAGTCGTAGAACAGTATTTGCCAGGAAAAGAGTTTGTCGTAGAATGCTTTGTTGATACAGCAGGTGTACACGTTCTATCCGTTGGAGACAAGGGACAGCCTGAGGGACCATGGTTTGAAGAAACAATTTATCGTCAACGATGTGATATAGATGATCCTTTAATTATTGCTTTATGTGAGGCTGCATGCTCTGGAGTTAAAGCTCTTGGTATAAATATGGGAGCTGCTCATGTAGAACTACGCTTAGATGCCAATAACTTACCCTATATAATTGAGATCGGTGCTCGTATAGGTGGATCAGGTGTTTCCCATTTTATTGTCGAGCAGGGCACAGGAGTTTCATTTGCAAAACTATGTATGAATGCCGCTTTAGCTGAAAAAAACTTAGACCTTCCCGATATACTCCCAGCTAAAAAAGTGGCGGCAAATTATATTATTCCTCTTCATGGGTATGGACGGTTTTCTGGATTTTCAGGTCTAGATAAGGTTGCACAGCATCCTCAAACCGCCAGAACTATCATTTTCTTTGAAACCAATCACATTTCACCACCTCCACCAGCATTTGGTGGATATCCTGGTTTTATTTTCTCTGTTCATAACTCAAACGAAGAAGCACGCAATTACCATAAATGGCTCGATGATACCTTAAGCATCATATGGAAACACCATGTTTATCAATAGCCCGATAAAGATATTTTTACTGTCCCTGAACTTTGATATAAATCTTATCGATACAAACGAAATTACAATGCGAATGCGATTGCCTAAAACTTTGCAAACGTTTTTCCATTAAAGATGCATATTTAAAAAAAACAGGAATTGAGGAAGATATAATCTACTTTTACACCCCATTTTAATAAAAGCTCTTCAATGTTTCTATATTTGAAACAATAATAAGAACTTATGAACGATTTTTTTGATACGATCAACCTCTTCTCCCCACGTCTTAAAAGAAGAAAAAAAATCTTATCTCCCCACTTTGATATAAAACTTATATTTCATATCTATTTAACAAATAAGACAATGATCTTGTTCATATATTCAATACAGCCATTAGAACAATTTTTTTAAAGGATTTATCTTTATTAAGAACTGAAGATATTGAATTTGATGTTAAAAGTGATCATGCTTTACCACTTTTCTTATTATCCATCGACAACAATGCAAACGATACGAACAGCTTCAAAAACGCTTTTTGCAAAATTTTAAAGCAAAAAAATACGCATCATCCACGAAACGATCGAGCTGTATATTGTACATATCTCCTCCTTTGCTTAACAGCAAAAGCTTTTAATCAACAGTCAATATCTCCCTGCCTTTCATGATTGATATCAGCGACCTCAAACGCCAGTCTTTACAACATGATAGGATAATAAGGCTACTATTTTAAAAAGCTGATGACAAACACATCCCCAATATTTATAGCAAAAATAACACAAATAGATTTACAGTCTCATTATCATTTTTTTTGAAGCATTTAAGCTCCCCTATCAATCAGATAAAAAATAAATCAACGTGATCCTTCCATACCTATTAAAACACATGATACCATTATTAAAAGAAGCAATTAAAATTCTGCATCATCAATGGTTTAAATCACGACAATAAAACAAAACTTTAAAAATCACATTTATTATTTTTAAAAAGATTTATTAAAAATGATAGCGCAAACCACTAGAAAAATGAACTCCAGAAAAACCAGCCTTGGTTAACCTATGCTGATAGCTAAGATCACTGTGAAGTGTAACTTTAGAAGAAAACTGCGCATTGATACCCAAACCTGTTTCTAAGGAAGAACCGAAAGAACCCAACTGGAAAACATCTTTAAAATGAACAAATTGTTCTTTATCAAAACAATGAGCAAAATGAATATTGCCATAAAAAGAAGTGATCCAATCCTTATCAGAGGCTGTAAATGTTTTACTTAAACGCCCACCAACACGCACAAACCATTGATCTATTTTTTTCATCTCAACATCAAATCCATCAATATCACGAAACTTATCAAATTGAAGATGTTGATAAATAAGCTGAAGTTGCGGATCAAAAATAAGATCTTTATATCCTGTCATAGACACTTTACCAGCAGAAAACGACACGTTCAAAGGATTTGCTTTTAATGTCGCCGTCTTACCCCAAACACGGCTACGCACATCCCCTTTAAACAAACCATAAGATAAAAGACCGTCTACGTAAAAATCAGTGTAATGTTTCACACTAGCATATGCCGTAAATGACCATTTATTAAATGTACTCTTTTGACTTTGTTCCACGTTATGAGGTTGTAAGGAAAGCTTTCCATAGGTTCCCATAATCCCAAAAGATGTCGTACTATATGCACCCTCTATTGTTTTGAGCAAAATATCTGTTTTTATAGCGTTATAATCAACATGACCATCGTACCCATATTTAAGTGTAGAAAGATCTGAGACATAACGATAACTCCCACCATAACCGTGGACAGATAAAGCAAAGTTCCCTTCAACTTTTAATAATTTACGAGGGATAGACCGCCTAACTTGCAACTGCTTTTGTTGATGACTAATATCCATGAGCCCAACATGAAACAAAGCATTTGGTAACAAAAGATAGGTCAGAACTTGTGGAACAACCTCTCTGACCTTTAACTCAGAAGGGGGAATAGCAGACACCTCTAAAACAGGCTGAATATATTTACTTTCAAGGCGAAAATCCCAAAAATCTCCATCTCCTTCAACCAATCTTTGAGAAGTTTGTGCATTTCCAAGAGCAGAAGCTGGACCATAAGCATGAAGATAATATTGGTAAGGCAAACCCTCTAATGCGATATAAGCACGATTTAACTGAAAAGAATCCTCTGCCGCTTTTCCAGAAACCTGAATAAGTGAAATACTATGAGCATTTTCACCGGTTGCTATCTCACCCTGATTTCCTGCAACAAATTGCACATAAACTGTTGTTTTTCCAGAAACATCACCATGTATTAAAAGCCGATCAGTTTTTGTATTATCAAGCAAACCATCCCTACTGAGATACGTATTGAGATAAATATCTGCCCTATCTTGCGCACTATAAACTTCTTTTTCTCCCTTCCCAATATGAAGTGTCTGATACTCCTGAAACATTGGAGTCTCAAAAGCAATAAAACTATCAGAAACTTTCACAAATGAAATAGACGAACTTGTACGGTTTGCAACTTGCAAATCGATCTCTCTTCTTTTTGTCAAAAACCATTTTGATCCCCTTGTTAAATAAAGCTCAGCAATAGAATCATCGGCAACACGAGTCCCTCCTATCAATGAAGAAGAATTAGCCAAAATCGCTACACTTCCCCCTTTTTCAGCTGTTAATAATAAGTCACCAAAAATTTTTGTACCTTCTGTTACTCCAATATAAATACGACTGTTATGGCTATGAACAGCTGTCCCATCTGGAACCTCAAAAATCGTCCTTTTCAAAAAGACAAGCCCCTGTTCATACGCATCATTTTCCCCATCCCTCTCAAAATACATACCTTGTTTGTTACCTATTGCTTTAATTGTTGAATCTTCAATATTAACCCGCGAAATTAAAATATTTCCTTCCCTGCCGTTATTGGATGGCGTGTTAGAATCTTGTCCAACTGTTAAAATATGAACATCCGTAGAAATAATATTCGTATTTTTTACATAAACAGAACCCTGATGTTTTACATTGAAAACTGTATGTATAATTTTTTCATTTGTATTTTCTTTGTCTTCTGTTTTTTGATATTTTGAAGCAATGGTAACACCATCTAAAGTCGCACTCCCCCCTCTCCCCACATAAAGCGCAGCAGCATCATTCACATCAATAAATCCACTTTTCATCTGAATACCCGCATCAGCACTAACGAAAAGAGCACTCTCTTGACCGATACCCAAACCTTCCACTTTAATTTTTGTATTCGTTAACGTAACAGATGCTCCTCGCTTCTCTGCATAAGCAGCAATCTGAGAAGCCTCAATTGTTCCACGATTAACCTCAATCATTCCACTATCAGCTTTAAGACCTATTGATACATTTTTAAAAGCTGAATCGCTCAAAACAATTTTTCCCCCTTGTGATACAAAAACACCATAAATATCTTCTATACTTGCAGTCCCTTCAACCTCTACACGCATTGCCTCAATAACTGTATTTGGCTCCTGTACTACTATAGCAGCAGGTAACATGAGAGAACGATCCTCCCCATTCTTTTTTTTAACAGGCGCCGTGAATTTATATACTTTATCACTAATTGTATGCTTTGAACCATCACTGCATTCATAAGGTAATTTGTTTTTGTCACATGACAGTGATGTATATGAATGAGAATGTGCCTCAATATTTATATTTAACAAAAAAGAAAAAATAGCTGCTGTAAAAACGCACGAATACAAGTGATTGTTAGATACCTTGACTATCATTGTTTTTCAAAACTTTCTTTTTTCAACAAAAACAAAAAATGCTGGCAAAAAAATAAACCACAAATTAAACACAACAAGAATAAAACGAACAAAATTATTTTATTTTTATGATAAATTACAGCATTCAATAATATGTTTTGTGTTTTATGTAAAGAAAGAACAAAAAGTTTAAAAATACCATTTAGGAGGACAATCCCTCTAAAGAAGGCATCTCAAAAACCGCTGAAAACTGCAATTACAAAAGGCCCAAAAACCAATCTTAAAAAAACGTGAAAAAATGCGAATTTTGAAGAGATATAATATTCAATTTATCTCACCACCGAAAAATAAAAATACAACAAAATGAGAATAACTTCTAAGATTAAACGATTAAAACGTTTTAATAAAACACAGCACAAAAAGATACAGTATACGAAATCTATAACCGCATCATCTCTTCAACTACAACAAAAAAACAAGAAATTGCACACTAATGTATAAGCTGATGTACACAATTTCTATATTAAAAATGCTAGATATCTAACAAAGAAATTTGAATAAATAAAAAACTTCTCCTAATACCCTATCATCAATGATTTGAATTAATAAATGTAATATTTTAGATCTTTTGATAAAATCTAAAATACAGTAAAACACTCACCATTCTGAACTTAAAAAACACCAAAATAAAATTTCATCAAAATTAGCTCTATGAAAGCTATCTGTTTATTATCGTTAAGGAAGATATTTTAGCAAAGCTATTATTTGCCATTCTTTATATTGAATAAATTTCTCTAAACAACAACTCACTCTCCTCGGCTAGCATCATCTGACAACAACACTATTGCCAATCTCGTAGCTGATGAATATAACTACATTAGAGACAAAAGAGCTATATTTCTCTCTTCTCCCGTTTAATATGTTTATTTAATTATTGCTTTAAAAATTAACGTTCTACTGTTGATGATCACTTGTGCAAAGCTTTTTTTATTTTCTGGCGCTTTTTATCATTTTCAAAACGTAACATCAAATCTCGCTCTTGTTTTGTCGAATTGGTTACACCAAAAGTATCATTGTCCATAACCTGCTGATACCCTGCTACCATTAAATTGACTAAAAATGAATCACTTCGCGGCGTTGATGAAAAATAGATTCACTTTGAATCTTGTAATTTGTACCGATAACCTGCTTTAGTCATGCACTCATAAACTGCTGCAAAATCACTTGCACGCGAATCCATATTTTTAGAAGAAGCGTAGATTGGTTTCCAACCACATTTTGACAGTGCTTGTTGGACCATAGACTTACTGACACCAGACTTTTCCCATAATTCTAACGTCGATGGGGGAGGTTTGCTAATACACCCAGCAGAGCTTAATAAAATTATAGCAATCAATAATTTCAATGTTTTTTTCATTTCCCCCTCCGTCAATATTTACGATAGAAAGACTGATAAATCTTCTAATATTTTCTCACACGCAAGATGACTTTTGTTAGCATATAGATATTGAAGAAACAATCCCACCCCCCATGCAAAAACAAGAATGGAAGGATTTTTGATTACAGCAGCCTCAATACTTAAGGTTGACATTCAGGTTGTTCTTTATGCTCTTCACAATGAGGACTATTCAAACGCCTCTCTACACTTCGCTGAGGAATAACTGCATCAGGCTGACAAATTGGAAGATTTTTATATTTCTCACACCACTTCATTCTTCCCAATTTATCTTGGAAACCTGCTTGGATCATACATGCATTCACAGACTCCTCAGCATTGAATTTCTCATCAGTACTTGTTTCTGTATCAAGACGACCATCAAGATGCTGTATTCCACATTCTAACAGAGCTTTTTTGATCTCAAGCTGATCAGCACCGGATTTTTCCCATGCATCTACAGCTGTTCGAGAAGGCTGCTCAGGGTAGCATCCAGCCATAACAAATAAGGTTATCCCGCTTAATAATTTTAAAATCTGCTTCATTTTCCTATCCTTGAGTAATTTTGATATTACGAAACAATCTATAAATTATTTTACATACTGTTTTTTATTTCCAAAACAATGATGAACATTATCAACCTATATTATTTTATCTTTCCGAAGATTATGCCATAATTATTATATCAAAAATACGGTAAAATTATTACTAAAATCATCTATCTATCAACGATATGCTTATAATTATTATCAATATTTTGATTACAACCAAAATAGATATTTTATATTATTGCGCCAACAGTTGTGGTACCCATAAATAAATAGCATTGACATGCTGAATTAAGCCCCCCCCGCGTACGGGTATGAGAAACATGAAGCTAGGGATTGTGATCGTCACAAACAGCAAGACTTAAGGTTTGCATTCAGGTGCATTTTTATATTTTTTACAAAAAGGGCTGTTCAAGCGCTTCTTGACACTGCGCCTCGGGATGACAGCGCCTGAACGACAAATCGGCAAGTTTTCGGCTCTAAAAGTATAACATGGCCCACCCGCTCTTGCTACCTCTTCATCTTTATAGCGGAAACCTGATTGAAGCATGCAAGCATAAATTGTTGCTTTTGCATTGATGCTCTGCTTTCTATTTTCTGGATCGACATCATAAGGAGTTGGCATACCACATTCTAACAAGCCTTTTCCTATCTCTGTAAAATCAGTAACACCATTTTTCTCCCACGTAGCCACCTCTCCTAGAGGAGGTTTATTAAACTGGCACCCAGCTATACCCAATAGAATTATCGCACTTAATAATTTTAAGGTTTGTTTCATTTTTTCCTCCATGATTTAATTCAAGGCTTTTGTTCTAAATGAGATGTGCCATAAAACTTTTGGCATTTCGGACCCGCATCTCCAAGACAGGTATGGGAGCTTATGGGATTCATGATCACTCTCCACCATTCTGTCCACCAGTTACTATCAGCAGGTGCTGTCTCGTAAGTATAGTCATTGCCGCCAATAATTCTGCTTACAAAGTCAAATCTATGCCCATCAAAAACCTGTTTCATGCGTCTGTGAATGGCTGCTATGATGGTCTGTCATGCCAACAATCGTCATACTTTCCCCCATTACATTGATATCTTGACCAGAAATCAGATGAGAAGCAATAATCGTAGCATCTCATTGTACATCCATATCAACATTGCCTGTTGCCTCAAGGATAGAGAGAATTGTTGTTGTGTGTGTTCAGAGCTATCGGACGATTTCTCATGCAAAAAGCCACTTGATGACGACTGTTTTTGCTGATCGTAGTGTTCTTGAGCACCTTTTATGGTAATATTGAATAATTTTGCACCGAAATACAGTTGCGGAGTGCATTTTGTCCGCCTCCACTTGTGATAAAAATTACTCTTGTATCAATATTAAAAAAATAAGTTTGATCCTTCCTCTTGTGAAAGCAATAAGAATCGTAAAACTGTCACACGTTCATTGTTCTCTTTAATTTACTCTTCTATGAGATTTTATTGTAATACCTTGCTGCTGTTTATTAAAGTTTTTGTAAAAACAATGATACAATGCCTCATGTAACTTTGTTATCCACTATTTTCTACCAACGCCAATCCTCTTTGAGAAAAAATACATAAAGAACTTTATCTTCGTTTCTAAAAGCAATAGTAATTTTCTAAACAACAAAATTTAAGCAACCAATTTTTTAAAGAGCTTAAAAAACAATTCTTACAATAACTTCTCTTGTAAAACAGAACTTCATTAATACGTTTAGAAAAAGATATCTGCCTATAATCTTGTATCTGGTAAAATCTATTTGCGCTGTTAGGCATTTTAACCTGAAAGACTTATATTGATGGCACAGCTCACCATCAAAAAACGTCTAATATTTATATGATTTGGTCGTTACCGTAAGCAATGGCTCACAAAAACTTCCAAAGCAAAATAATAACGAGCAGATTTTTTCAATCTAGATTGTTCTAACCTTTAGAGAAAACAATCAAACACCTGTTCTCCTGATGACATCAGCTATTTGTTTTGAGTTTTTTCTCTATTCACATTTTATTCAGCTTCTTTTGCTTAAAATTATAAAGTTTAAGTGCATAGAAACAAATAACAAGCCAAGCAATCCAAATAACACCTATAATTAAAACTGGTCGTGTCTCATCAAAATACCATAGGAGAATAAAAATAAAAACCATAAATAAAATAGAAAAAATCGATCCTATTGGCCAAAATGGAATGGGAAATTTTAAACCATTCTGAGCTTCTTTAGGCATCTTAATTCGCATAAAAAATTGTGACAGTAGAATCATCATCCAAACAAAAACTGTCGCAAATGTTGCCATTGCGGCAATAAGAAAAAAAAGCTTTTCATGATAAAAATAATTAAGGACAGCACCAAGAAGAAAGATACCGAAGATCATCAAAATAACAAAAACTGGTATACCATTTTTTGATAAATATTGAAACTTTTTTAAAGCATAACCTTCCTGCGATAAACCATGGATCATACGACAAGCACCATACATTCCACTATTCATTGCTGAAATAGCCGCTGTAACAACAACAATATTTAAAATATTTGCTGCATACGAAATCCCAAGATTTTCAAAAATGGATACAAAAGGGCTATCCATAAGACCAATCTCATTCCAAGGATAAAGAGACATTAAAATAGCTAACGTCATGACATAAAAAAGCAAAATACGAACTGGAGTAGAATTAATTGCCTTTGAAATCGTTTGATGAGGGTTTTGAACTTCCATAACTGCCATGCCAATGATTTCTATGCCACCAAAAGCAAAAACAACAACACTAAAGCAAGCTAAAAAACCAAACCAACCATTGGGAAAAAGTCCACCATTTTTCCATAAATTATGAACAGTAACAGTAGAAAAATCTGCACCTTCACCCCACCCCCAAAAAATAATTGCTATTCCTAAAATAATCATCGCAATGATAGCGATAACTTTAATAGAAGATAGCCAAAACTCTAGTTCACCATAGACTTCTACAGCCGCTAAATTAATACCTGTGATGATTAATGTAATACTCAGTGCCCATACCCAAGGAGCAACATCAGGATACCAAAACCCCATATAAGTCGCAAAAGCTGTAATATCAGCCAAACCAACAAGAATCATCTCAAATACATATGTCCATCCCGTTAAAAAACCTGCTAATGGTGATATGTAATTTGCCGCATAACGAGCAAAAGAACCAGGCAATGGATTATGAAGTATCATCTCTCCTAGAGCCCGCATAACCATAAAAATAGCTAAACCAGCAATACAATAGGCAATCAAAACACTGGGACCCGCAAGCTTAATTGCCTGTGCAGACCCATAAAAAAGACCTGTTCCAATAGCAGAACCAAGAGCTAAAAAAATAACTTGGCGCTTACTCATACCCCGTTTCAGTTCATTTATTGCCATTTCTTTCCTTACTTTTTGAAATGCTGACAATCCACACCACGATAACAGCCCTATGATAAATAAAGCCTCATGTTTCTTTCACAAATATATTTCAAAAAACATCGAAGACCAGCCAGTCCAACACTTTGCTCTAAACAATGAAAAAATACTTTTATTGCGAATTATTCAGCTTTTATAGCCTACAATTTCGTATTATTTTATTCAAATAAAGTGATAATGAATTTTTTCACAATTGTCATTTAATTCATTTCGTATTCTATAGTTTTTTACAGAGAAAATTAACCTTAATGTAAGCTAAACTTTTAGGCTTCTATTTCGGTGCACTGAAATAGAAGCCTAAAAATTCATAACAAACACATTAACTACGCATAAAATTAATTTTTTGTTACTTTAAGCAAACTTTCTTTAAGCCCATAAAACAAACTTTTTATGCCAATTGAATAGCTCAATCAATGATAATACGAATCTCGCAATTCTTCAAAAGCATGAGAAAATTTATCTACAACCCATCTTTTAAGGACTCCAGCTGCCTTAACGACAAGCTTTCCAATGAAAAAAAAATATACGATAAAAAGAGCATCTTTGATTGTTGGTCCGATGATAGCGTTCTCATTACCTCTGGGAATTTGCCCTGAGATAGCAATAAAATCTTTGTTTTTCGCTGAAATAAGAGGCTCTTTCTCTTGAGCCACTATCATAATGAAAACTTCCTCTGGAAAGCTAGCTCTCCTAAAATTTGCATGAATCTCAAGAATTTGAGAGAAAAAAAGAACTGTTATTGAAACACATAATTTAGCACTTTTAAACATTCTTTTCTCCTTTTTTATTTTAAATATCAAAAATGAACTATAAAATTCATAAAGTATTAAAAAATAAGAAGAATATAAAATAAAAATTTTATTTTTACTTGATACAATACATATATCATAATTTATATTTATAAAAATACAATATCACGAATATATAATTCGTATATATTATTTAACTTATATTAAAATTTCTGATATAAATCAGAAAATATAGGTGCTTTAATTTTATAGTTTCTATAAAATAACAAAATATCTAGTTAACTACAAAAATCAGATATATACAGTAATAAATATATAATTTATTAAATAATTCAAATATAGTATTGCTCCTCTATATTTTCATATGAGGAAGTTTCAAAATTCAATATCCCCCCTTCAGCATTGACCTTAAAACAAATACTATTGAAAACTTAATGAAGGAAAAATTGTTTCTGGTAAAACAGATAATAAGTGCCCTTCACGCACAAGTATATGTGCTTGATGAAGATCTGGAGCCAGATAGCGATCTTCCTTAAGAGAAGCAACATTTTTTCGTAAACATTCCATAACAGATTGCAAAAAAGTACTTGTTTTTAAAGGTGCACGATATTCAATTCCTTGTGCCGCAACAAGCGTTTCAATGCCAATAAGTGTAAAAAGGTTTTCACTCATGACCAATAACCGACGCGCTCCATGGCAAGCCATTGAAACATGATCTTCTTGATTAGCTGAAGTAGGTGTTGAATCAACGGAAGCAGGATAGGCCATTTGCTTATTTTCAGACATTAAAGCTGCTGCTGTTACTTCAGCGATCATAAAACCTGAATGAAGACCTGGATTATGCGCTAAAAAAGCTGGAAGTCCATAAGAAACAGCTGGATCAACCATAAGAGCAATACGCCGCTGAGAAATAGATCCTATTTCACATAAAGCAAGAGCGATCTGATCAGCAGCAAATGCTACAGGTTCTGCATGGAAATTCCCACCTGATACAACTTCACCATTCCTTAAAATCAAAGGATTATCTGTAACAGCATTTGCTTCAATAATCAGTGTTTTTGCTGCTGCCAGCAAAATATCAAAACATGCCCCCATCACCTGTGGCTGGCAACGTATACAGTAAGGATCTTGTACACGCTCATCACCCCGTAGATGTGCTGCACGAATTTCTGAATTCTCTACAAGTTTTTCTAATGTTTTCGATACGGCAATCTGCCCATAATGTCCTCGTAAAATATGGATATCAGGATGAAATGGCGCCGTTGCCCCCATGAGGGCATCTGTTGTCAAAGCTCCTGCCAGCAATCCACCACACAATGCCCGATAACCTCGAAAAAGACCGGCAAGTGCAAGGGCTGTTGAGGTTTGAGTCCCATTAATAAGAGCGAGACCTTCCTTTGCCTTTAAAATAATAGGGGACAATCCCGCTTTTTCTAACGCAGCTGCTCCACTCATACGAATATTTTTAAAAAATGCTTCTCCCTCTCCCATCATAACAGCCGCCATGTGAGCAAGTGGGGCGAGATCACCGGAAGCGCCAACAGACCCTTTTTCAGGGATGACAGGAATGACGCCTTTTGCAAGCATATTTTCCAGCAAATTTACCAATTCTAGACGAACTCCTGAAGCCCCTCTTCCTAAAGAGATAAGCTTTAAGCTCATTATCAAACGCACAATATTTTCAGCTAAAGGCTCTCCTACCCCACAACAATGGGACAAAATAAGGTTTCTCTGTAAAACAGCGACATCGTCCGCATCAATTTTAATGGAAGCCAACTTCCCAAAACCAGTATTAATACCGTACACAGGCTCACTTCCAGCAGCAATTTCAGCAATGCGCTGAGCCCCTTTCTCGATAGCTAAATGCGTGTCATTATGAAGTTTACTTACTTCACCATTAAAATAAATAGCTGCAAGCTCACTAAGCGTCACCTCGCTCGGTTTCAGTATAATAGTCATAATTTACTTTCTTTTTTTTATCAAAGTATAACGTTTAGCATTATTGATCCTTCTATAAAACAAAAAAAACTATAACGACTCTTTAAAGCGAGAATGCTTTCTTAAAGGTATTCCTTACAATGGAGTTATTATCCAAAAGTAGAATAGTTGACGATAAATGAAAATGAAAATGAAATATTGACAAACACAACCAAGGTCATGGATTTTAAAAATAGATAACGCATTAATTTATAATTATAATCTAGCATGATTCATATTAAATGAGAGAGCGGAATATCTTTAGACTCTCTCATTCCAAATCTGTGTATGTTGAATCAATCAAAACCATTCGCTTGCACGTCATAAGCGAAATTGGCGTATGGATAAACTGTACAAAAAAGGACTACTCCTCTTATGAGCCGTGTCAAGAGCTGTCACAACATTGGGAAATGACAAAGTGTGTGATGGTGCAGGCTTATTCTTTTATGAAGCGTAAAGATGGAGAACTCAATGGATTTATCATCAAGCTATTCCTACTAAACTTATAAAAATCTTAAATAGATAGCTGTCACAATCTATCATGATTGCAAAAATTAAACTCTATAGAAAATTAAAAAACTTATTCAACACATCACAACAGAGAAGAAATTGAGCTTATTTGCCACTTCTAAAATTGTATTTAAAGCGCCAGATTAAATCTTGAAAAACACATCTTCAATAAAACCACATAAGAATCGGCCTAACCCGTTATTTAAAATAGAAAATAAAAGAAGTTTTCTTATATCAAAAAAAAATAATTAATATATTGTTTTATATTATATCTTTTAAACAGAGAAATGCTTCATATAGCATATTTATATTTTACTTTTTTGTTATACTGAATCTAAATTTAGAGATAATTTCAAAATGAGTTGTTTTTTTAAGGTTCTTCCAAGCCATTACCTTTTTTACTACAAATTTCTGATTATGATAATTTTTTGTACTTTTTCAGTTATTTTTGTCAAAATTTATTAAAAACACTCTCATTTAATAATAAAAAGCAATCATAAAAACAAAGAATTATCAAACATTTCTATTCAATCTACCTCTTTCCATTTTATAAAATAATCTGTTGTTAAACTGCAGTAAAGAAAGCGCTTCGATGCTATAATGCAGAGCATAAGTTTTCTATTTAAACTCTCTCATATTAAATGAACAATGAAAATCAGCGGTAATAAGATGTCAATGTGAATGCTGAAGAAGAAAAAACCTTTCTCTCTCAAAGTCTGACTTAATAAGGCGTTAATTTTCTGAATACCGCCCACTCTGATGTGTTAAAAGAGCAAAAGCAATCATCGATATCGGATTATCCTGCATACATATAGAGCTCACTTTGATACAAAAGCTCCAAATTGCCTTGCACTTCATATTTCTTTATCAATGCGACCAATTGCCGCAAATATTCTTCCCCATAGCAAGCAATAGCGCGTTGCACTTGCGTTGAAGAGCGGCTCATTCCAATAAAAGCTTCAGATGGGATCATCATCGTCCAATTGTGCGTATGAAAAGAAATCTTTTCTGGATCTACCCCAAAGCCATCACTCATTTCCTGTAAAAAATCAAAATTACGATAATAACGGGAATAATTTGGACTCATCTTCTCTAACAATGTCTCATAAGCCTCTAGAAATTCGCTATGCTTGAAATCACGATTATTTTGAATAACCGCCATGACACCATTGACCCGAAGTTGATCTGAAATAACGCAAAGCAATTTAGGGCGATCCATCCATTGAAATGCCTGCGCTGCAACGATAAGATCTACCTTGCCTATTTGAAGCAATAGATCTTCGGCTCGGCCCTGATACCACCGCACGTTCGGAAATTTTCTTCGTCCCTGCTTAATCATATCTTCCGATACATCAATAGCATGATATTGATGCTCGTTGCCTAAAAATTTAACAATCCCCTCTAATGCGATGCCTGTCCCAGCGCCTATATCCACGATGGACAAATTCTTTTTGTTCTTAAAAGGAAAGAGCATGGTTTTAAATAAAGTAAGGGGATAGCGAGGACGATAACGATCATAATCATTAGCCAATCCATCAAACTTTTCACTTTGCCGCTGAACACTTTCTATCATAGGACTTTGTCTCTCCTTACAGTTGCTGATATACATAATTAAAAGTCTTTTTATCCAATACGTTAAGCATAACTTCTAAAGGAAGAAAATAGGAACTGCCCTTACCTTCTATTTTTCTATAAAATTGATCCTTACATTTTTCTCTTTTCCAGTTATTATCTGCACATTTTGAAACCCAAAACTCCTACGAAAATAATATAATTTTCTGTAATAATAATTAATATTAATATTATTGATCTTTTATAAGATGACATCTATATTACTATTATTATTTTAATATCAACAAGTCACTTAAGCGTACCTAAAACGCAGAGAGATATCAATTTATTGATAAATACGCCTGTTTATAAAGTTCAAAATACTTTCCACCAAGAAAATAAACCCTATATAATACATAAAATATCTGTGGAGACATCTTTATGTTAAATGTACAAACTTCTTCAATGTTTAAAATATTAAAAAAATTTCCAATCGTGATTCTTTTGGCATGGTTAGTGCCATTTTTAAGTGGGTGCGGATTTAATACGATACCAACAAATGAAGAAAAAGCACATGCAGCATGGAGTGAAGTGCTCAATCAATATCAACGTCGTATAGATCTCATCCCCAATCTTGTAGAAACAGTTAAAGCTTACGCAGCTCATGAACAAAGTGTTTTCACAAATGTAATTGAAGCACGTGCTAAAGCAACACAAGTCAACATTAATGCAGATATGTTGAATAATCCAGAAATTATGCAGCAATATCTCAAAAATCAAGCAAATTTATCAAGTGCACTTTCGCGACTTATGGCTGTTGTTGAAAACTATCCGGATCTTAAAGCAAACCAAAACTTTCTTGCTCTTCAATCACAATTAGAAGGAACAGAAAACCGTATTTCCGTTGCGCGCCGCGATTATATTGAAACAGTACGTGCCTACAATACTGCACTCAAAACAATGCCGACGATGATTTGGGCAAAGTTATGGTTTCGCGATGCTAAACCCATGCCAACTTTTACCATCGATACAGATAGCCAACAAACACCAAAGGTTAATTTTAATTAATGAAATCATTTCGATACTCTTTGCAACGTATTGTATTTCCAAAATTATGGGCTTTTATCTGCTCTCTGTATTTAGTTGCTGCATTGGGAAGTATCGCTTGTTCGCAAATAAAATTTCCTCATTTAACAGGTTATGTTAATGATGTGGCTCATTTGCTCGATAATGCAACCAAGGAAGACTTAACAAAAAAACTGGCAGCACTCGAAGAGAAAACGGGAGATCAAATTGTTCTTGTAACACTCCCTACTCTTTCGGGCAACGATATAGAAACGTACAGCAATTCTCTTTTTCGTACATGGGGATTAGGCCAAAAGAAGATCAATAATGGTGTATTACTGGTCATTGCACCGAATGAACGCACAGCACGTATCGAAGTTGGATATGGTTTGGAAGGAGAGCTAACAGATGCTCTTTCCTCTGTCATTATTAATAGCTTCATGATTCCTAATTTTCGCGAAGGAAATTATCAAAAAGGAATTGCTGAAGCAGTTGATGCAATTATCAAAGTTATTACAGAAAGTGATTCTGATTTTACTTTTCGCATCAAAGAAAAAGCTAAAATCGTTGAAGAACAACGTAAACAAGCTGAAAAAGAAGAAATGGTAATCAATGCAATTATGTTTTTAGCCTTTTTTATAATGTTTGGTCTTCCTATTCTTGCAATGATTTTTGGTAAAAAAGTGGGGCCACAAAAGTATCTCTGGCTGGGGATCATCTTCACACCTTGGTTTCTTAACTTAAGTGCCGGTGGCAGATATCCTGGTGGAAGGTTCGGAGGTCCTCGAGGTGGAGGGGGATTTAGGGGTGGTGGTGGATCATCAGGTGGTGGCGGTGCAACAGGAAGATGGTAAAAGGAACGTGGATTTTTAAGCGTAGCAAATCTTCTTAAGATAAAATTTTATGAACGTATTCTCTTTTATTCAACAATTCTATACCTTACTCTGTAATCACTTTTATTGATTACAATACAAACTCAAACATCAAGATAAATATTACCCATGACATGTGAATTGAAACATACAGATCGTAATCACTTATCACATCATTTTAATGCAATTCTAGAAAATCCACCCGTCGAATGGAAAATAAGCGATCATCTGATTGAGTATCCTGAAGCTCTGCGTTATATGCAAGAACGTGTAGAAAAAATTCTTGCAAAAACCGCGCATGAACAAGTTTGGCTTCTTGAACACCCTTCCCTTTATACAGCGGGAACGAGTGCAAATAAAAAAGATCTTTTGGCACCTAATTTATTCCCTGTTTATGAAGCAGGACGTGGAGGTGAATTTACATATCACGGTCCAGGACAGCGTATTGCTTATATCATGCTTGATCTTAAACGCCGAAAACAAGACATTCGTGCTTTCATTAGTGCATTAGAAGAATGGATCATACAGATGCTTGCAAATTTTAATATTAAAGGCGAACGACGAGAAGATCGCGTTGGTGTCTGGATTAAACAGCCTCATTGCCCATCAAAACAAAATGATCTTTCTTCTGAAAATAAAATTGCAGCTATTGGCATTCGAGTGCGCAAATGGATAAGTTTTCATGGAGTTTCTATCAATGTTAATCCTAATTTAGCCCATTATTCAGGAATTGTTCCTTGTGGAATTACAAACCACGGTGTAACAAGCTTTCTTGATCTAGGGTACTCTGTAGCAATGCATGATATTGATATTGCTCTCAAACACGCTTTTGAAAAAATTTTTGGTCCAACAATCGATGTTTCCTAAGTGCATTGATTTTTAAATAAAAAACAGGCATAAAATTTATTTTAATGAAATATTTTATGAGGTGGATAGTTAAACGCTATGAGCGATAACAAAAAGGATCTTTTTAGTGTTTTAAATAAAGCCCAATCTCGGGTAAATACAAAAGAAAACACTCTGCAGTCTCCAATGAAATCAAACGCGATGATTTCAAGAAAAAGTGCAAAAGATACGCAAGAAGATGACTATAATGCTCTCTCTATTCGAGTTCTTGAGGGGTTAGAGCCCGTACGTTTACGCCCTGGAATGTATATTGGTGGAACAGACAGTAAAGCGCTTCATCATTTATTTGCCGAAATTATTGATAACGCGATGGATGAAGCTGTTGCGGGTTATGCAGATTCTATTGAGGTCTCATTAGATAGGAACGGTTATATAACCGTTACAGATAATGGACGCGGTATTCCTGTTGAAAATCATCCTCAAATGCCTGAGAAATCGACTCTTGAAGTTATTATGACACAACTCCACTCAGGGGGAAAATTTGATGGAAAGGCTTATCAAACTGCAGGTGGACTTCATGGAGTAGGAATTTCTGTCGTCAATGCTCTTTCTGATGATATGGAAGTTGAAGTTGCACGAGAACGAAAACTTTACCGCCAACGTTTCTCACGCGGTATTCCTCAATCTGGATTGGAAGATCTGGGAGATGTTTATAATCGTCGTGGTACGCGCGTTCGTTTTCATCCTGATCATGAAATTTTTGGTGAAAAAGCAGCTTTTGATCCAGAAAAAATCTATAAGATGACATGCTCCAAAGCCTATCTTTTTGGTGGCGTAAAAATTCGCTGGTCTTGTGATCCCGTCATACTTGAAGGCGCAAAAAATATTCCTGAAAAAGCTGTTTTTCATTTTCCCGATGGGCTTAAAGACTATTTACTTTCGTCACTAAAAGATGAATATCGAGTAACGTCAGAAATTTTTTCTGGCAAAACACAACACAATAATGGCCATGGCTCCGTTGAGTGGGCTATCGCTTGGCATGGTGGTGATTCTTGTGTGCAATCTTACTGCAATACGATTCCTACAGGAGAAGGCGGAACACATGAAATAGGATTACGTCAAGCTCTTTTGCGTGGATTGAAATCCTACGCTGAGTTAATAGGAAACAAGCGCGCAACGATTATTACGTCTGACGATATTATGATTTCAACAGCCGCAATACTTTCAGTCTTTATCAGTAACCCTGAATTTGTTGGACAAACAAAAGATCGATTAGCAACCATTGAAGCACAGCGTATCGTTGAGAATGCAATCCGGGATCCTTTTGATCATTGGTTAGCAAATTCCCCACAAGAAGCAACAAAACTTCTCGATTGGGTTATCGAACGTGCTGAAGAACGTGTTAGACGACGCCAAGATAGAGAAATAAGTCGAAAAACTGCTGTCCGTAAATTACGTCTGCCCGGTAAACTTGCAGATTGTAGCCAGAACCATGCTTTGGGTGCTGAACTATTCATTGTTGAAGGGGATTCTGCAGGAGGATCTGCTAAACAAGCAAGAAATAGAGCAAACCAAGCAATTTTACCTCTTCGTGGTAAAATCTTAAATGTCGCCAGTGCTGCACATGAAAAAATGAACTCAAGCCAAACAATTAGCGATCTTATCCTTGCTCTTGGATGTGGAACACGCTCCAAGTATCGTGAAAAAGATCTCAGATATGAACGTATTATCATCATGACAGATGCTGATGTTGATGGTGCTCATATTGCGTCACTGCTCATTACCTTCTTCTTTCAGGAAATGCCTGACCTTATTCATCAGGGACATTTATATCTTGCCGTCCCTCCCCTTTATAGAATATCGCAAGGAGGAAAAGTTGCTTATGCTCGTGACGACATTCATAAGGATGAATTGCTCAAAACTGAATTTACTGGAAAAGCTAAAATCGAAATCGGGCGTTTTAAAGGGCTGGGTGAAATGCGCGCAGAACAACTTAAAGAAACGACTATGCATCCTCAAAAACGTACATTGCTTCGTGTTTCTATTGATGCCGTGGAAATGCAAGAAACGAAAAAGACTGTAGAAAGTCTCATGGGAACAAAACCAGAAGCACGATTTCGTTTCATACAAGAAAACTCTACTTTTGCTTCTAATCTAGACATCTAATATAAAAAATATCCCTTTCAAACCACTGCAGCTGCGTCAATCACGCGCAGTTGCGGATTGATCGTTCCATTCCAATAATTCAAACTAAGATGACCAGCTAAATGAATCATTTCACCAATATTTTCAAAAAGAAAATCACCAAGTGATGTCCCTACAGCACGAAAAGCTATTCCTTGTAGTTTTTTTCCTTCAACATTAGATACAATGAGGCGAAGATGTCCTTTACCAACTTCAGATAGATTCACCAGTCGATGAGAGGGAAGAACAAAAACAGGTGTTGCATTCCCTGCCCCAAATGGCCCTGCTTTTTCAAGCAATTCAAACAGCGCTTCATTAACACCAGAAGCAGAAAGAGAACCATCTATACTAAGAGATTTTTTTGCACGCAACTGTGAAACCATTAAAGAAACTTTTTCTTCTAGCCATTTTCGAAAAATTTCAATTTTTGTTGATTGAATTGTAATTCCTGCTGCCATACTATGTCCCCCTCCTTTTTCTAATAAATTTAATGTAACAGCTTCACGAACGATTGCTCCTAAATCTATACCATTAATTGAGCGTCCCGACCCTACGCCATTTCCATCTTCTTTCAAAGCAATAGCAAAAACAGGACAAAAAAAACGCTCTTTGAGGCGGGAAGCAAGAATACCAATAATCCCCGGATGCCATTCTTTATGAGAAATTACAAGTGACAATGGTATTTCTTGACCTTGATAAAGAGAAGCAATATAGGATTCCGCTTGTGCTAATTGAATATTCTCCATTTCTTGTCGTTCTTGATTAAGCCGATCTAATTGTTCTGCTATTCTGTCCGCTTCATCTTTATTCTCACAGCTAAGCAAACGTGCTCCCAAAGCTTGATCACCAATGCGCCCTCCTGCATTAATTCTAGGACCTAATAAAAAACCTAAATGAAAACTATTAAGCGGCTCCCCTATTCGTGCAACCTTTGTTAAAGCTGTTATTCCTAGATTATGCATAGAACGAGCAACTTGAAGCCCTTTTAACACAAAAGCACGGTTAACCCCCTGTAATGGAACGACATCACATATGGTTGCCAATGCAACAAGATCAAGCATACTTAAAAGATCAGGCAGCGGTCCTTGGAATTGTTTTTTCCGCAGCAAATGATGAACCCAAGCTAACGTAACAAAAACAACGCCAGCTGCACATAAATGCCCCTGTTTAGAAAAATCATCAGGACGATTAGGATTGACAAGAGCAACAGCTTCTTGATGAATCTCTGACATTTGATGATGATCTAAAATCACAACATCAGCACCAGCAAGCCTCGCTGCTTTTACGGCATCAGGACTGTTTGCGCCACAATCAACAGTGATAATTAACCGAGCGCCTTCTTGCACAAGCATCCTCATTGCTTGTTCATTCGGACCATAGCCTTCAACAATACGATCAGGAATATAAATTTTGACTTCAATACCAAAATAACGAAAAAAACGCGCTATGAGTGCCGATGAACAAGCACCATCAACATCATAATCACCAAAAACAGCAACCTGTTCTTGATTGAAAAGAGCCTTAACAATACGCTCTGCAGCGCATTGCATATCCCTAAAACTTTCTGGATCAGGCATAAGCGTACGTAATGTTGGATTAATAAAAGCAACAGCCTCAGCTTCATCCACATCTCTTGCTGAAAGTACTCGAGCTAACTGATCTGGAAAGCCAAATTTTTGAGAAATAGCGCGCGCGTTATTTATCCCTTGAACATCAAGGGCATCTAACCAAGCTTGACCACAAGCAGAAGATTCAACATTGAGAAAATAACGAGACCACTGCATTATTTCTTATTTTATAATGAAGAACGATAAAATACAATCATGCGTTAAAGATAAAATAGTCTTTTGCAACATTCATTTTAAGTTTAAATGGTCTACAAACTTCTTTTAATGGGGTATTATAATACCTTTCTTGTAACATATTGTTTTATAAAGTTTTTATTTTCTCTTGACGTCAATCAAAAGACATTATATCAGAGCAAGTAGTATGCGTTAAATATTTCGCTATGGTAACAATTTTCAACGCAAAACAGTAAAAATTCCCTTATATTAAAAGGGTTCGAATAAAGGATACTTCTATGGCAACTTTTTCACAAAAGCCAACTGAAGTGGTGAAAAAATGGGTTATTATTGACGCAGAAAACCTTGTTTTAGGTCGTCTTGCCACATTTGTTGCTAACCGCTTACGTGGCAAACATAAAGCTACATTTACTCCACATGTTGATGATGGTGACAACGTTATTGTCATTAATGCAGATAAAATAGCTCTCACTGGCAAAAAATATACGGATAAAAAATATTATTGGCATACCGGCTATATTGGTGGAATCAAACAACGTACAGCACGTCAACTTCTTGAGGGGCGTTTTCCCGAACGCGTTATTGAAAAAGCGGTAGAGCGTATGATTCCTCGTGGACCTCTTGGTCGCCGTCAATTGAAGAATCTACGTGTTTACGCTGGAAGCCAACATCCACATGAAGCACAACAGCCTGAATCTCTTGACGTTGGTGCTTTAAACCGCAAAAACAAAAGGATTGCTTGATTATGGCTGAAATTAATTCTCTTTCTGAGCTTAGCATAGTAACAAGTATTACAGAAACACATGAAAATGTTGTTCCTGTTCACATGCAGAAGCTTGATTCACAAGGACGTGCTTACGCAACAGGAAAGCGTAAAGACGCTGTTGCGCGTGTATGGATTAAACCAGGTTCTGGAAAAATCACGATCAACAATAAGGAATTTGACAAATATTTTGCTCGTCCTGTTCTTAGAATGATTCTTCGTCAACCAATTGTTGCAACAAATAGGGATACCCAATTTGATATTATTGCAACCGTTGCAGGCGGTGGTCTTTCTGGACAAGCCGGCGCAGTACGCCATGGCATTTCCAAAGCTTTAACCTATTACGAACCAGAACTTCGCTCAATCTTGAAAAAAGGTGGGTTTCTTACCCGTGATAGTCGTGTTGTTGAACGTAAAAAATACGGTAAAGCAAAAGCACGTCGTTCTTTCCAATTCTCAAAGCGTTAATTTCAATTTTGCAATGCATAAAGCCTCGGACAAAAACGGGGCTTTTTTAAACTGCTAAAACAGACTTTTAGATGAATGTAGGAACAAATCTATACCGATTAGAAAAAACAAGAATGCAAAACAACCTCTTCTCTTAAGATAAAAGGCAAGAAAAATAGACCGAAAAAATTCAAAACTTCAGTTTCAATTTTTTAAATCTGTTTTACTAACTTGTAATATATCGACGTGCTAAAGCACAAAAATATTTACGCGACGACTTTAGCAATCTTATAAGCTTTTCAATATTTTTTCTATCATTACTTAACAAGCTTTAGTCCAAGAAATGCTTTACCATTGTGATAAAATGAGGGACAGAAATAGGCTTTGACATATATTCTTCACACCCACTGGCACGAATTCGCTCCTCATCGCCTTTCATAGCAAAAGCTGTTACAGCAACAACGGGGATTGATCGAAGTTCTTCATCTTCTTTTAATTGTTTAATAACATCTATTCCAGAGACCTCTGGCAACTGGATATCCACAAGGATAAGAGATGGCATTGATGAACGCGCCAAATCTAATGCCATAAGACCATTACGCGTTTCAACGGTTTCATAACCACTCGCTTCTACAAGATCGCGAAACAACTTCATATTAAGCTCATTATCTTCCACGATCATGACTTTTTTTGACATTCGTATAACTCCACCCTTCTCAGATAAAATAGAGAAATAGAAATGAATCCACATTCTCTTTGCTTAAGATAAAATGATAAAATGAATTGTAAACCACAAAGAGATTAAAAGATTCCAATAAAAGCATTTTTGCAAATATTTGTAAGACGCATCGCTATACTTATTCAGTTCATCAACATAAAACCCACAAATAGTCGTAAGATTGTGTGACCTTGTATTTTTTGAGTTGATATACAAAGTTTATGGATATCTCAATTAATGCATTCGCGTTTTCATCATAAAAAAATATCAACCACAAACTTAGCTCAAACGCGTATTTTGAAGAGGAAAAAATTTAAGTAAATTTAAAAAGCAACTGATTAGCTGAATTTAATGCGCCATATACTGGCATCCACAAAACAATATCTTAATGATATAAAAAGATAAACTTATCAATGTCATTAAGAGTAAAAAATAAATAAACCGTGATTAAATAACACGGTTTATTTAATATAAACATTCAATAACAGCATAATTCAAATTTGATCAATGATAATATCTTTTAATTCAAAGCCCATGAACTATGAGCAAAAGCATCGAATGTTCTTCCACCTGTCTCTCTGTTAGGACTGGGCGGCTTTCTAGTAAAGAAATATACAAAATATGCGATTAAAGCAAAAATCGCTGTCTCCATCCCCATTAAACCCGCGACTTTTTGGACATTTTTCTCACCCCCTTGTCCTCCAAACTGGCTAATAACCATATCAACAGCTTTAATAACTCTATTTTCCTGTGTCATTACAGAAATAAAACCAGCATTTTGAAATCTACCATTTAAAGAATCAGCATTAGCTCTTAAAATCTGTGAAAAGAAAATCGCTACTGCAACAAAACATACTATACAATACTTGAATATTTTCATCATAACCACCTAATTACAATATTTAGTAAAATAAATTTTCTTTACCGCCCCCTCTAAATAGAAAACATTCCGTTATCTATATATAAAGTATATTTATCTTCTGATAATAAAAATATAATACAAAATTCAATTAA
Source organism: Bartonella sp. AA168HLJHH (assembly GCF_042197365.1). Lineage (NCBI taxonomy): Bacteria > Pseudomonadati > Pseudomonadota > Alphaproteobacteria > Hyphomicrobiales > Bartonellaceae > Bartonella > Bartonella sp. AA168HLJHH. The sequence goes on from NZ_JBHIRS010000003.1 coordinate 156,769, forward strand.
TAATTTTATTTTAATTGTTATTTTTATATTATATTACACTTACAATATATCCGTTACATGTTTATTTAAGGATTGTCAATTATTTTATTTGTAATTTACATTGAGTAATTTAAAGATAAAAATATATTAAAATAAAGTTATTTTATTGTTTTTATTATAAATTTAGCTTTATTATCATAACTATTATTATGATTTTATAATATAAAAAATATCAATATGTTGTTTTTTTAGTTACATACAATGTTTTTATTTTTTGTATAATATATTAAAATAAATATTTTTATAAAATATTTTTCTTTAGTATAGATTGAGAAAAAATATTTGCCCCAGCTACAATTAGCGTAAGAACCAGCTTAACTCTTTGATTGAAAAAGCTAAATTAGATAAGATAAGGGATAACTTTGGTGAATGCGCTAAATCTAATACCATAAGCTATTACACATTTCAACGTTTTCACAGCCATGCGTTTCTACCAGAACATGGAATAATTTTAATAAAGTTCATTGTCTTCCACAATTATAACTTTCTAACATTAATATAATTCCACGATTTTAAGATAAAATAGAGAAATAAAAATGAGTCCACCTTCTTTCTAACCAAGATAAAATGATTAAAATATAAATCATAAAAAATTTAATAATGTCCAATAAAAGCATTTTTGCACAAACCTTTGTAATGCTAATCGTTATACTTCTTCAGTTTATCAAAATGATAATCTAGAATAGCCATAAAATTATATGATCGTATATTTTTTGAGTTGATACGAAAAATTTATCGATATTCAAATCAGCTCATGCCCCTTTTCATCTTAGAAAAGATATCAATCACGAAAATTAGCGTAGATATATATTTTGAAAAAAATTTAAATAACGTTGATATGGATAGATTATTTGCTAGCAAACAATCTTCTCTATTAAATCAGAGTGTTCACTATTGTGATATTTTAATCTCAATCACTACAACACTTCAATAACAGAAAAAAATATAGATTCACTATAAGCTTAAAATAAAAATTTTGGAATTGATCATATATACAATGAATGAACCGTAAAATACAAAAGTAATCATAACACTAGAAAATGAAAAAGCTTATCACTCTTGTTCACTATTCCTTCCTCTCTCATTTTTTCTGTGTTATTTTTAAAGTCTTGTAAAAGATATGAATTACATGAAAAAAATTTAGCCCTTTGTAATCTCTACGCCATCAATCACATTAGTTTTATTAATGATAAGAAATAACATCTGTATAGCTCTAAGCTTAAAGAGCAACACAAGATTAAAGTATCATTTTTATTTATTGTAAAAGAGGATGTAAAACTTCATTTTTCTCTTATCCTTGTTAAGAAAAATTGAAAAATGATCTTATTAATAATTAAAAAATAGAAAATATTTTTTTACAAAATAATATATTATTTAATTACTTTTTAAAATAACCTATTTAAAATAATATAAATATATTATGTTTATATTGTATGTATTTAAATTGTATATTTTCAATTAAATAATAATGTTTATAATAATAATAAAAATATTACATAATAATTATCTTTCTATTAAATAAAATCGTAACATGAAATAAGAAATTCATAATAAAATTAAGTATAATTTTATTGGTTTATAAGTGCAACAAAGAAATATATTTAATTATGTTATTGAGCTCAGTTGCGTTGCCATCGTTTTTGCCTGCTTGGATTGGTGAATCCTTTTATTTCCAAGCAATTATTAACTGAACTTTGACTGCTCAGCATGCTGAAAAATCTCTATGTGATTGTTTTCTTGATAATTGCTATTATGTTGTTTAGCGCAGCTCTTAGCTTTCTATCAGGCAACTTAAAAGCTTTATTCTGTCAATTTTCTTATTGTTTAAGCAAAAACTCATCCACGTAATAATATATTGAATGCACCAACAAAATCCGCACGAATAACCACATTCTACACATCTAAAAATTACCCATCTTTGACAGTTTTTTAGCACTATAAACGCAACAAAAGTAAATTTTGCTCGGAGGAAAAAGCACTACTAATATTGTATACCATCTTACAATTGGCTTGTGTCATCAAGCAGCCATCCAAACTCAAACTAAAACTGATCTAAAACCAAGAAATTTAACTCTATGATTTCTGTTGTAAATTCTTTGCTCATAGCTATAGAAATACAACCGATTTTATGCATGAATATGTCTAATAAAAATCCTCATGTGTAAATTTTACATACCCTATACCGCCAGCATAAATAACGATATTTTACAGTACGATAGAATTTTCACTCAATTTTTTATTTTTATAATCATGCTGACTTTCATCTCATCCCCCTAATCCATTAAATTTACGCATTGTTTTCTTATAACTTATGAAAGTCATGACCATGGAAAGAAAAGCGCTCAACAGAAGATATCCAATATTCCATTCGCCTTTACCAAGCAACAATGACACAGGCAAGGAAGCAGAAAAAGCCATAGGAAGCATAAACAAAAGCCATTTTACGATGCTTAAAGGATAAATTCCTATTGGTACAAATGAAAGCTCGTAAATCATTTCATGAAAATATTCGACAGGCATCTTACGGCTAATAATAAATGTTATAAAATTGAACATCAGAAAAAAACAAATATTGACAATAAAAACACAAAATATTGCAACAACAAAAGAGATCCATCTGAGCTTAAGATCAGAAATATCCGGTAATGATACAAATAAATAGGCACTAACATAAAGAACAAAGAGCTTGATCAAATTAAGAGATTTACACCAACCAAACAACATCAACAACCAGCTTGAAACAGGCTTTATCAAGTATGGTTCAATTTTACCATCCGCTACTTTTTCAAAAAACGTTTCAATAGAATTAGTAAAAATATTCAAAAATATTCCAAGTAGAACAAAGACAACAAAGATAAAATGGATTTCATCTCTGCTATAGTTACCGATCTTTCCTGAAAAAGAAGATATTCTATCAATAAATATGAATTGAATAAAATAATAGCATAGAGAAAGAATAAACTCCCCAGCCAAATTCTTACCATAAACAATCTGTCGGCGGATATTCAAAATGATAAAATGAAGGATTATTTTCATCTCAACCACCTGCTCCATTATATGCTTTCATCCCTTTATTCCAAGCAATATAAATTAAGAATAAAAAACACAAAATAGAAGTAAAACTTCCGAAAATAAACTGCTGAAACAACGCTAAATTTTGCGTCGCGAAAAACTCGGCAGGAGCTGATATCATGAAACGATAGGGATTAAATTGCATAAGCGGAATAAGCCACACCGGCCAAAAAGATGGTGGTAAAAGAACACCCCCAAGAAGCGTTGAACTGAGAATACTGAAAGAGAGTAATATATTGTACTCAATCACCCAAAAGCTTAATAAGGCAATTCCAAAAGAGAGTAAAAAACAAAGCAATTGTGATAGAATAACAACCAGAAAAAAGAACAGAAAAGCGATGACCAATCCCAGAATATTTTCATAGGATAAAACAAGCTTAACAACAAAAAGAGCCAATAACGGGATGCTATATAATACACTCTCCCCTAAAAAAGTAAAAAGCATTTGTGTCATATAACTAAAGGGCTTTGTAAGATATACTTCTAATTGACCTTCTTTAACATGATGAGAGAAAAACTTAATCACATTATAACCATTATTTAAGCGACCTAGGACTAAAGCAAAAGCATAATAATACATCATATCATAAAAGCTAAAGCCATTGATGGTGTTGCCCGTATCAGAGAAAAGTGCATTCCATAATAGAAGTTGAATAACAAATGGCGAAAGTGTCCCAATGATAATATCGGTAAAAAACATTGCTCTATCACTTAGAACAGTGAGTAATCCATTCTTGGCAAAAAGAAACATACCAAAGCAGTGGTTAGATAAATTCTTTAAATTTAACACGGAGCATCTCTTCAAGCGAGGGAGTGGATACAGAGAACGTACAGTTCAATTCGGTTGTAATTTCGCGTACAAAACGCACAAAATCCTCACGGGGCAGCGAAACCTCCAGCGAGCATTCTTCAGCGTTAAAGTGCTTATCTTTTAAAGGAGTAGATAATTTCAACGCAATCTCATCAATTTTTTCTACAACAGCTGAAGGTGCAGCCATATGTTCACAAAAAAGTGTCATTCTCACCAAAGAAGGAATGACACTTTTAAGCGCATGAAGATTACCATGAAACTGTTTCTTTCCTTTATGCAAAAGAATAATATCATCGACGTATCCATCAATATCTCCCATATCATGACTTGTGATGATATACCCAGTGCCACGCTCCTTTTTCAGTTTTTTAAGAAGCTCCCTGATTTCATGCTTAGATGTAATATCAAGACCAATACTTGGCTCATCGAGAAACAACAGTTTAGGTTTAAAGGAGAGATTAAATGCCAATTCACTTTTCACTCTCTCACCCAGACTAAGCATCCGCACTGGCTTATCCATAATATGCTCAAGACCCAGCAACTCAGCGATCTCTTTAAGATCACGGGTAAAAGAGGCGCGTTCAAGACCATATAATGGTTGAACCATATCCAAACTGTAGCGTAAGGGCAAATCCCACCATAAACAATTCTTGTGACCAAAGACCACACCCAAAGACTTGAACAGATTTTTCTTCGCTTTATAAGGATCAACACCAAGGACTTTAACACATCCCTCATCAGCGTATTGTATACCAGAAAGTATTTTAATCAGTGTCGATTTACCCGCTCCGTTAGGGCCAAGAATTGCTAACGATTGCCCTGAAAAGAGGGTAAAACTCATATCTTTTAACACATGATGATTTGTATAAACCGGCTTGAAGAGAGAAAAGACCTTGTTTTTAAAACCAATTCCTCTGTCAATGTTGCGATATATTTTTGAGACGTTATTAACGTCAATCAATAATGATCCCATCAATCACTCCTCATTTCAACTTATCTCCCCTTTGAATGTTTCCATAATAAATATCTGTTTTGTTCACTAAAAAAACAAAAGTGTTCAAGCCCTCCTTAGAGCAATAAAACGCGCCTGACGTTTTATCTCCAATTTTTGTCTAGATATTTTTTCAATGTGATGAGTTCACTTCAATGCAGCATTAAGATACTAAAAACTTATTTCTTCTTTTATGAAAGATAGTCTTTTGGATAAACTAAGTAAGTAGAAAAATAATTGCTCATTGAAAGGAGAACTTTGCTAAGAAAGCTTCATTGTGTAAGCAAAGATACAAAAAGCATAAATCTATACTATAAGCATATCAAACCACATTGATAATAAAACAAACTTCCTTGACAACAGGAATTTTTGAGAGGCTACTTTTCCTCAGCATTACTATAAAATGCCTCCTTTATCTCCCATGAAAAAACTAAAATCGCTTTCTCTATTTTAGTAAATATCTTTCAGATTTTATCTAACTCATCTCCCTCAACAGACACGCCTTCCCAATATATGACCTCTATAGATAATTCAAAGAAGCAGCTTCATAAACTCAGATTATTAAATGATACACCATATCCAAAAATAACAATACAATCAATTATGGATAAAGAACTGTAGAAAGAAAGCCATGATATTCGAAAATTTCATCACTCAAAAACACAATTTTCTCATAGCGATTGACTTATCAAAAACTTTCTTCAAATGATGCCCTATTCATCTTATCAAATTTATAGACAAAATTTGTATCAATCAAAAAGAACAAATGAAGTTTGTTTAGTCGGTTTCAGCATCACTCTCATTAAAAGATAAAAGATTAAAACTTTGGACCATATGAGGTGGTAAAGGTGCAACAATGTCCAATATTCCTCCTGAAGGATGCGGAATACGAATACGACGTGCATGAAGATGAAGACGATTTTGAATTCCTCTTGGTAATGTCCAATTACTATCAGAAAAAAAATACTTTGTATCGCCAATGATAGGATGATCCATATGGGCTGCATGCACACGAAGCTGATGTGTTCTCCCTGTATAGGGTTCCATTTCAAGCCACGAAAGAGCCCGCCCTCGCGTATCTAAAACGCGATAGTAGGAAACCGCATGATGTGAATCTGGCTCCCCATGTTCACAAACACGCATTTTGTCACCTTGTGCAGTCATTTCCTTAACCATCCACGTTGAAATTTTGTCTTGCTTTTTTTTAGGCACACCCCGAACCAACGCCCAATAAGTCTTTTTTGTTTCTCGCGCTCTAAAAGCAGCAGTTAAGAACTGAGCAGCTCCCCTTGATCGCGCAACAATAAGCACACCCGACGTCTCACGATCAAGACGATGAACCAAACGCGGCTTTTCACCTTTTTTATTGCGCCATACCTCAAGCATACTATCCATATGACGAGTTAAACCAGAGCCTCCTTGTACAGCCAACCCAGCTGGTTTATTAAAAACAAATACCTTTGGATCTTCATAAAGCAGCATTTTTTTCAAAACGGTCCCATCATCCTGCCCACGAAGTGTTTTATCCGTTATTGAAAGACTTTCCTTGTCATTAATAGGGAGAGGTGGAATACGAACAGCCTGTCCTATACAAAGACGCGTATCGGCTTTAACACGTCCACTATCAACCCGTATCTGACCAGAACGCAACAATTTTTGCAAAGCTCCAAAACCAAGTCCTGGATAATGCACTTTAAACCAGCGATCTAAGCGCATTCCATTTTCATCTGCCTCAACTTTTTTTATTTCTATGCCTGCCATGAAAATTCCCTTACCTGATAATTTTATTGATCTATTTTTGCGCCTTTATAAACACAAAAATTCATATTTTAGTTGGTTTTATCACACCATATTACAGTTAGTATCCAAAATTGCCTTTTCTTAACGTCCAAATTTTATTAGCTAAAAACTAAGCGTTGTAAAAATCAACAGCCTTTACGCTTAATAGCGAATGGAGATAATTAACCGTGTCCTTATTTAAAACCTATGCACGTGTTCTCACTTACCTAAATAGAGAAAAAAATGCATCCCTTTTAATCTGTACCGCTAATGTTATGTTAGCTATTATCACTATTGCAGAACCTATTTTATTCGGACGTGTTATTGATTCTATTTCAGAAAAATCAGCTATCATTCCTACTCTTACCATTTGGGTTTGTTTTGGACTTTCACATATTATTGCTTATGTCCTTGTTGCTCGCGGTGCTGACCGCTTAGCCCATAGACGCCGCTTAACGGTTTTAACGGAATCTTTCGAACGTATCATTGCTATGCCTTTAATTTGGCATCAACAACGTGGAACTTCCAACGCACTCCATACACTTTTGCGCGCAATAGATTCCATGTCAACCATATGGCTTGATTTTATGCGCCAACATCTCTCAACGCTTGTCGCCTTATTGGTTCTCATCCCCATAGCGTTTAATATGAATTGGCGTCTTTCAATAGTCTTGGTTGTGCTTGCCATCACCTATGTATTAATTGCACGTTTAGTGATGCGAAAAACAAAAGACGGACAAGCCGCTGTAGAATGCTATCATCATAACCTTTTTAAACATGTCAGTGATTCAATCTCTAATGTTTCCATTGTACAAAGTTATAACCGAATAAAAGAAGAAGCTTCTACACTACATCAACATACAAATGCTCTGCTTAAAGCACAAAATCCTGTTCTCAATTGGTGGGCGCTCGCCAGTGGCTTAAATCGAATGGCTTCAACAATTTCAATCGTTTGTGTTCTTCTCCTTGGAGCTTTTTTTGTTGCAAAAGATCAATTACGAGTAGGTGAAGTCGTTGCTTTTGTTGGATTTGCACAACTCATGATTAGCCGCCTAGACCAAATGAGCAATTTTATTAATTGTGCAATATCCTCACAAGCAAAACTGCAAGAATTTTTTGAAATGGAAGACTCAACCTTTCATATTAACGAACCGCAAAATCTTCCTTCCCTCCAAAATGTTAAAGGCGCCATACAATTTCATCACGTGACCTATCAATTCCCAAATTCTTCTCAAGGTGTTTTTGATATTTCCTTTGAGGTTAAAGCAGGACAAACTGTTGCAATTGTAGGACCAACAGGGGCTGGAAAAACAACATTGATCAATCTGTTACAGCGCGTATACGACCCTACCCTTGGGCATATCTCCATTGATGGAATAAATATATGCTCAATCAATCGCGAATCTTTACGCAAATCTCTAGCAACAGTATTTCAAGACTCGGGTCTTTTTAACCGTACTATTCATGACAATATTTCAATAGGAAAAGCGAGCGCAACGAATGAAGAACTTTATGAAGCAGCAAAAATAGCAGAAGCTCACGATTTTATTCTAAAAAAAGCTGATTGTTATAACACAATGGTGGGCGAACGAGGATCTCAATTATCCGGTGGAGAAAAACAGCGACTAGCAATTGCACGCGCTGTTTTAAAAAATGCCCCTATTCTCATTCTAGATGAAGCAACAAGCGCTCTTGATGTTGAAACAGAAGCACGTGTCAAAGATGCTCTCGATTGCATAAGCCATAACCGTACTACTTTTATTATAGCACATCGCCTCTCAACAGTACGCAATGCTGATGTGATACTCTTTCTGGATCATGGTCACTTAATGGAAAAAGGAAACTTTCAAGAATTGATCGATAAAGGGGGACGTTTCTCTAATTTTTTAAAGGCAAGTGGTTTAACAATCAAACCACCAGAAAGAGAAGGAGAAAATGTTATTCCCTTACATGAAGCCATAGCTTCATAAAAACGATACTCTTCATAGATCTTATGCAAAAAATGCCTCTTCAATACAATAAGAGTTCTTATATATGATACAAGTAAAAAGATTTCTAAAAATGCCACAATCCATTTTAGGTATTTAAGAAAAATATTAAAACAGTTTAGTATTTTCTCTGCTATTGCAATTTTACTAGATTAGAACAAAAATATTTTCCTATATCTGTGCATACTGACGAGTATACATTCTCATTTAGGGAAAATGTAAAGGTAAAAACAATTTCCAGTTTTACCGTCTTCCTTTCACTCAGCTTTACGAATTTCAAAACGAACTAAAGTAATATCTTTTAAATAATGAATATTATGTATTGCGTTGCACTTTTGTTTATCACTTTCTTTATAGTCCTCTCATAAAGAACAGAACATCATTGTTTTGCACATTCATATAACTTTTTTTAAGAAACATTTCTCAATGCTCTTAAGCCCATTTCACAACGACATTCGTGAGTGGTTTTGATTAATTTAACATACACAGAATTTGAAATAATAAAACCCTACGAATATTCGTAGCTCTTATTCAAAAGATAAAACGATAAATTATCATTATAATTCAATATATTAAAGCAATTTTATCATAAATAAATTAGATGTTAATCTAAATCTTTAGATTTATGTGATATTCATTTGATTTATATTGATAATTCATTACTTTATAACTTGAAATAAAGATTTATAAAGATAGGAGAATATTCTTTTCCAAACCTTTTAATAATAAACCAAAAAACTGTTTTCTTGTACATAACAAGCAAAATAAAAACAACACAATAGCTCTAAGATACAACAACTCTTTTATAAGCCTTTTCAAGAAAAGAGATTTTATTCATTTGAAAACTAATAGAATAATGATAGCTTATAACTTTATAAGGATAATCGTATGCAATAAATCTTGTATTTTTCCTTTCATAAAAAGAGATGTTTCTTCAAAAAATCTATAAGAGCAACACAATAACTAGTCTTCCTAGTAAAAGAATACACAGTAAAGCATGAAGTGCTGCATAATCTATCTTATCTTAAAAAGGTGACTCCTGAAACGCTTGGAAGCTATAAAGCCAAATGATAAAGTGGTGATAAAGACAAACACTGTCTTTATCTTTACAATTGTATTTTCCCCAATTACGCTGTATCTGCATTTCAGAAATACACCAGACAGATATTCATGATACATAGATGCCAACCAAATATAACAATGTGAAAAATACCTATGCAGAATAATTTCATTCTTTAATTTTTTTCAAGAAAATCTTTTAGTGCCGCAAATGCCTCATCAGCTTTGTTCCCCTCAGGACCACCAGCCTGCGCCATATCAGGACGGCCACCTCCACCTTTACCACCAAGCATCGCTGAAAGAATACGAACGAGATCTACAGCATTTAATTTATCCGTTAAATCATCCGTAACACCGACAACAGCACTCCCTTTTCCATCCTCCGAGACACTAATAAAAGCAACCACTCCAGATCCAATTTGTTTTTTCTCAGAATCGACGAGCGCCTTAAGATCCCGTGGTAAAATATTTTTAACAACGCGTCCGGTAAAAGAAAACCCATTGATGATGATAATATCATCTTGGCTCCTTTCTGTTACTCCACCACTCAACATCATTTTCTTGCGTACATCATTCAATTCTTTTTCAAGTTTACGACGATCATCAAGCAAAATTCGCACCCGTTCTTCCACACCAGCAGAAGAAGTTTTTAAAAGATCAGCGATTTCATGAATACGTTCATCTTGGCGGCTAAGATAAAGACGTGCTTCTTTGCCTGTTAAAGCTTCAATACGCCGCACTCCAGCTGAAACAGAACTTTCAGAAACAATATGAATTAAACCAATATCACCTGTTCGCTCCACATGTGTCCCTCCACAAAGCTCAATTGACCAACGCTTTTTTAATCTTTCCTGTTCAAGTGGCTCCCCCATAGAAACAACGCGAACTTCATCACCATATTTTTCACCAAACAATGCCATGGCTCCTTCAGAAATGGCATCATCTACAGCCATGAGGCGCGTTATTACTTTACTATTTTGCAAAATAATCTCATTTGCTAAATCTTCTATTTTTTTCAACTCTTTTGGTGAAACGGATTTTGGATGGGAAAAATCAAAACGCAACCGATCTGGCGATACAAGAGAACCCTTTTGAGTAACATGATCCCCCAATGTTTGGCGTAAAGCTTCGTGTAACAAATGAGTAGCAGAGTGATTCGCGCGAATTTTCTTACGACGAACAATATCAACCGTTAATTCTACACAATCAGACCTCGATGCCTGACCAGATTTCACCTCCCCAATATGGATAAAAACACCATCACCCTTTCTTTGGGTATCATGCACCTTAAAAATAAAATTTTCACCAGAAATGATACCGCTATCACCAATTTGCCCACCAGATTCACCATAAAAAGGTGTCTGATTAACAACAAGCATAGCTTTCTGATCTGAAGAAATATGATCAACAATTTTACCATCACATACAAGAGCTGTAAGAATACCTTTCGCTGTCTCAGTTTCATAACCTAAAAACTCTGTGGCCCCCACTTGATCACGAACAGAAAACCAGATTTTCTCTGTTACAGCTTCTCCAGAACCAGACCAATTGGCACGTGCTTCCTCTTTTTGGCGTTCCATCGCTTTATCAAAAGCACCAACGTCAACAGATATTCCGCGACGACGAAGAACATCTTGCGTCAAATCAAGCGGAAAACCATAGGTATCATAAAGTTTGAAAGCAACTTCACCATTCAAATAGTCTCCTTCTTTAAGATCGGTACTTGCTTCGTTCAACAAACCAAGTCCTCGTTCAAGCGTTTTACGAAAACGTATTTCTTCTAACCTTAAAGTTTCTGAAATCAAAGATTCAGCACGTGTCAACTCAGGATAAGCTTGTCCCATTTCGCGAATTAAAGCAGTCAAAAGTCGCCACATTAAGGGCTCTTTAGCACCAAGAAGATGCGCATGACGCATAGCACGACGCATAATACGACGTAAAACATATCCTCTTCCTTCATTAGAAGGAAGCACACCATCAGCAATCAAAAATGCAGATGAGCGAAGATGATCAGCAATGACACGATGGCTGGCAATAAAATCACCCTTTGCCTCAATCCCTGTAATTTCTTCTGATGCAGCAATTAATGCACGAAAAAGATCAATGTCATAATTATCATGAACGCCCTGTAAAACAGCAGCAATACGCTCTAATCCCATGCCTGTATCAATAGAAGGGTGAGGTAAGTTAACACGTTCTTCCTTGGAAACTTGCTCATACTGCATAAAAACAAGATTCCAAATCTCAATAAAGCGATCCCCATCTTCATTAGCACTTCCAGGAGGACCGCCCCATATTTCATCACCATGATCATAAAAAATCTCCGAACAAGGCCCACAAGGTCCTGTTTCTCCCATCGACCAAAAATTATCAGCCGTCGCAATACGAACAATTTTTTCATCTGGAAGACCTGAAATTTTACGCCACAGTTCAGCAGCAACATCATCACTCTGATAAACTGTCACCAACAATTTATCTTTTGGCAGGCAAAATTCCTTTGTTAAAAGATTCCATGATAAAAAAATGGCTTCTTCTTTGAAATAATCACCGAAAGAAAAATTACCCAACATTTCAAAAAATGTATGATGGCGCGCCGTATAACCAACATTATCAAGATCATTATGCTTTCCACCCGCACGAACACATTTTTGTGCCGTTGTTGCCTGCGTATAAGAAGGTTGTTCAAGTCCAGTAAAAACATTTTTAAACTGCACCATCCCTGCATTTGTAAACATAAGTGTAGGATCATTCCGCGGAACAAGCGGACTAGAAGAAAGAACTTTATGCCCATTACGATGAAAATAATCCAAAAATGTTGACCGAATATTATTAACACTATTCATGTTGACACCTGCTCAATACAGCACAAAACCATAAAAGAAAAATCCCCCTCATTAAATCCTCTTCGCCACGCATGGAGTCAATTTAATCAAAAATGGAATATTTGTTTTAAAAAATTGAGAAAAAAATGACTGCGTATTTAAAAACTCAAACAAAAAAACAGGAAAATCTTAAAGAAAAAAAATTATAGACGAAAAAAACGCCCCATCAAATGGCTTCATCACTTTCTATATTTTCTGACCCTGCATTTTCTAACAATTCAATCGCAATCAAACCAGCATTTTGGCGCAAAGCTGCTTCAATCTCTGTAGCTATTTCCACATGTTCACGTAAAAACTGCTTTGCATTCTCACGCCCCTGCCCTAAACGCTGAGAATTATAAGAAAACCATGCACCAGATTTTTCCACAACACCAACCTTGACACCCAAATCAATCAACTCACCTACTTTGGAAATACCTTCACCATAAATAATATCAAACTCAACCTGTTTGAATGGAGGTGCCAATTTATTTTTCACCACTTTAACGCGCGTCTGATTACCAACGATTGAATCCCTATCTTTAATGGATCCAATGCGACGAATATCTAAACGAACAGAAGCATAAAACTTTAAAGCGTTTCCACCCGTTGTCGTTTCAGGAGAACCAAACATCACACCAATTTTCATGCGAATTTGATTAATAAAAACAACCATACAGTTAGAGCGAAAAATTGCTGCGGTTAATTTTCGTAACGCTTTACTCATTAACCGAGCTTGCAATCCGGGCAAAGCATCACCCATTTCACCGTCAATTTCTGCTCGCGGTGTTAAAGCTGCGACAGAATCCACAACAAGCACATCAACGGCACCAGAACGAACCAACGTTTCTGTAATTTCCAATGCCTGTTCACCGGTATCTGGCTGAGAAATGAACAAGTTTTCTAAATCAACACCAAGCTTACGCGCATAAATAGGATCAAGCGCATGCTCTGCATCAATAAAAGCACAAATCCCACCACCTTTCTGTGCCTCAGCAATAGCATGGAGAGCCAATGTCGTTTTCCCAGAACTTTCTGGTCCATAAATCTCAACAATACGCCCCTTCGGTAATCCACCAATCCCTAAAGCAATATCCAAGGATAACGATCCTGTTGGAATTGTTTCAATTTCAACAACTTGCTCTTTTTGCCCAAGACGCATAATCGAGCCTTTACCAAAAGAACGTTCAATTTGTGAGAGAGCAGCATCGAGAGCTTTTGTTTTATCCACGATTATATCCTTGACCGAATTCATAATAACCTAAAACTTTAGTGTACACTGTACTTTTAATTTAACTAAAGGTTTGAGTTTAGAGTTTCACAGACTATTTCCATTCCTATCTCCACATTATGTCCATAAACATTCATGACCATCACAATAAAGAATTGGCATTGCTTATCTTATGACACATAATAAACTCCAATAAAGTAATATCTCTATGGGAGCATAGTTAACATATTTATATCTCTCTAGAAAAGGAACAATTTAATTTTAAACACAATGTTCTACAACCCTTCTGCTTATCCCTTTGATTAAATACTTGAGAGACTAAGAATTCTCCCGCTATTGATCACACAAAAAACGCATCATCAATCAACCTCATACCCTATTGCATCGAAGAACAAAACGCTATTGTGTTGCATATTCATGCACTTGATTTAAGAAACATCTCTCAAAACTTCCAAGCTCATTTTGTGACAACACCTATGAATGTGGTATACTGCAAAACCCTTTAGGCACCACCATCTTTACTCTATAGAAGGAGCAAGCCGGCACCATCACACTATTTATCATCCTCCAATATTGCAACAGCTCTCGGCACTTGAGACAATTCATAAGAGGGATTTTTAGTCTTTTCTTGTACAGTTTTTATCACACGCTAATCCTGCTTGTAACATGCAAGCGAATAACTTGATTGCTTCAACAAATAACAGACTTGGGATGAGAGAAATTTACGGTATTTGAAACTTTCATTCAACTTACGAAACAGTCAATCATCATTATAAGTCAATATATTATTTAATAAAAACCAAAAAAAATACAGCAGCTTAAAAGTTGAATGACATATTTAAATTTGAAAAAACATGCACTTTTGAAAATATCAAAAAAAATCTCTACAAGCAATGCAATAAATGTTTAAAATATAAGCTAAATTTCTCATACAATAACATAAGAGATAAAATAATAAATCCAAGATCAATAAAAAACGTATTTCAACTCAAATTTTATTTTGATCTTTACGTTTTTTGCGCAACTGTTGCCACCACTCAAGACGTTTCACAATTTCACGCTCAAAACCACGCTCAACTGGTTTATAATAACTCTGACGCCCAAGTTTTTCGGGAAAATATTCTTGTCCTGAAAAAGCGTCTGGTTCATCATGGTCATAACAATAACCACTTCCATACCCTTCTTCCTTCATAAATTTCGTAGGCGCATTAAGAATATGCTTAGGAGGTGGTAAAGAGCCATTTTTGCGCGCACAACGCAGTGCTGCTTTATACGCAAGATATGCTGCATTTGACTTTGGCGCAGTTGCAACATAAAGACATGCTTGCGCCAAGGCCAATTCTCCTTCTGGTGATCCTAAATAATCATAGGCATCTTTTGCTGCATTACAAATGACAAGAGCTTGAGGATCCGCCAAACCAACATCTTCAACGGCCATACGAACCAATCTTCGCCCAATATAGAGAGGATCTTCACCAGCATCCAACATACGTGCCAAATAATAAAGCGCAGCATCAGGATCAGATCCACGAACGGATTTATGCAACGCTGAAATGAGATTATAATGCCCATCTCGTCCTTTATCATAAATAGGCGCACGACGCTGAATAACTTTTTGCAAAGCAACAACATCAAGAATCTCTCCCAATGGTGCAATAGACCAAACTTCCTCTGCCAATGTTAACGCAACCCGCGCATCACCATCAGACATCTCTATCAAAACGTCTCTGGCATCATTATCCAAGGGAAGAGTTTTTCCCTCCACTTCTTCAGCACGCCTCAAAAGCATGTCCAAACTTTCATGATCATGAGAAAGAAATGTTAAAACACGTGCACGCGAAAGAAGGGCAGCATTCAGCTCAAAAGAAGGATTTTCGGTTGTTGCACCTATAAGTACCACAGTACCCTCTTCCATTACAGAAAGAAAACTATCCTGCTGTGCACGATTAAACCGATGAATTTCATCAACAAAGAGAAGTGTTTTATCCCCAGATATAAAACGCCTCTGCGCAACTTCAAAAATCTTTTTAAGTTCAGAAACTCCTGTAAAAATAGCAGAAACCTGTTCAAACACGAAATTTGTTTCAAGGGCTAACAAACGTGCAACAGTCGTTTTTCCCGTCCCTGGAGGTCCCCAAAAAATCATCGATCCAATTGAGCCTGTTGCCGCCATACGTGAAAGCAAACCATCCTCTCCAATCAAATGCTTTTGTCCCACAACATCATTGAGAGAACAAGGACGCATTCTTTCTGCAAGTGGCTGATTTTTATTAACTTGAAAATCAAACGACGAAGTAAAAAAATCTTTCTTCAAAAAAAACCTCAACGAATAAATTGGCGAATATACATACCATCACGTTCATATTCCAATTGCCACATATTTGAGCGACCTTGCATAAGAACCTTTTTCAACTGATGAACTGTTTGAATTTTATGGCCATTTACAACACGTAGAATATCTCCTGACTGAAAAATTCCAGCTGCATTGCTCATTTTATCAAGATTGGTAATCACAACCCCTTTTGCAGATATAGGAAGATGAAAACGTCGACTATTTTGCGGTGTCAAATCTAACACTTCAGCACCAGCAAGAGGACTGTCACCCGTAATTTTTTCAGATTTTAAAAATGCAGTTTCTGATATCGATGAAACTGTTATTTGTGTTTTTAAAGTTTTTCCACTTCGTAAATATTCCAAAGCAAGACTATGCTCAACGTCAGCTGTCATCAAACGATAACCAAGACTATCTGGACTGTCAACGCGTACCCCCTGCACACTCAAAATAACATCACCTACTTTCAATCCAGCTTTTTCAGCAGGACTATCTTTGATAACTTCAATAATCAGAGCACCATAGGGACGTTCTAAACCTAAACCACCAGCAATATCAGCTGTAACATTTTGAAAAGAAGCCCCAATATAAGGCGGCACAAAATATTTTCCACCGCGTTTAACAGTATCAAGCATCACTTTTACAAGATTAACTGGAATAGCAAAACCAATCCCTACAGAACCACCGGAACGCGAATAAATAGCCGTATTAATTCCGATTAACTGACCTTTCATATCAATTAAAGCGCCACCAGAATTCCCTGGATTAATGGCTGCGTCTGTTTGAATAAAAAAGTCAAAATCAGAAACCCCAACACGTGTACGCGCTTGCGCTGAAACAATACCACTTGTAACTGTTTGACCAACACCAAAAGGATTACCAATAGCAAGAACAAGATCACCAACTTCAACAGCATCAGAATTTCCCAAAGAAAGAACCGGAAATTGAGCATCTTTTTCCTTAACTTCAAGAATGGCAATATCAGTTGCTTCATCTTTGAGCACGACCTTACTCTCAAACTCCCGTCCATCAGAAAAAGCCACTTTAATTTCGCTTGCATCTTTAATGACGTGGTAATTTGTAACGATCAAACCACGTGCATCAACAATCACCCCTGATCCTAATGACGATTGCTTACGAACAGGAAATTTATTTTGAAAACGACCAAAAAATTGCTCAAAAAATGGATCGCCTTCAAAAGGTGATCGAGCTCTAATTTGTCGAGCTGCATAAATATTTACAACAGATGGAACTGTCTTTTTAACTAAAGGAGCAAATGAAAGAGTGATTTCTGTTTGTGTTTGAGGAACATGAGCATATACATGATCAAATGATATCTGCATCATAATTGCAAAAAAAATCCGCACCCAAAAAGAATACCTCATAATCCACTCCTTATAAAATCAGCACATTCTGTTGAAGATTAATAGAATAAAAAAACGTATCCCCGCAAATTAAGGACCTCTATTAATATTTCATAATAGAGAATAAAAACAACCTATTTAAACAATAAATATTATAAAAATAAGATAATTCAATATTCTATAATTTTCTCTCTGCACCTATTTCTCAACTAAAACAAACTTAAAAATGCTCACAAAAAAACCGCCCAAGACAAGGCGGCCTTTAAAAATCCAACAGAATAAAAAACTCTACGAAGATGTTCCCTTTTCATTCTCAGAAGCTTCCATGCGAGCACGATCCTCAGCACCCTTCGCTTCAACATCACGATCAACAAATTCTATAACAGCCATGGGCGCATTATCACCGGTACGAAACCCCGCTTTCATAATACGCAAATACCCACCGTTGCGTGATGCATAACGTGGCGCAAGCGTATCAAATAATTTTGCAACCTTTCCTGCATCACGAAGTGCTGCAATAGCTTGCCGACGCGCATGCAAACCACCACGCTTACCAAGAGTAACGAGTTTTTCAACAATAGGACGAATTTCTTTAGCCTTTGGAAGCGTTGTCACAATCTGCTCATGCTCGATCAACGAAGTTGCCATATTTGCAAACATCGCTTTACGGTGACTGGCAGTACGGTTCAACTTGCGTCCTGACTTACTATGGCGCATAAGCCCTCTCCTTAAATTCTAATTTTAATATTGATCTTCATAACGTTTTGCAAGATCATCAATGTTTTCAGGCGGCCACGCAGGAATCTCCATCCCAAGATGTAAACCCATACACGCCAAAACTTCTTTAATCTCATTCAACGATTTGCGACCAAAATTCGGTGTCCGAAGCATTTCAGATTCTGTTTTTTGAATCAGATCACCAATATAAACAATATTATCATTCTTAAGACAGTTTGCCGAACGAACTGAAAGTTCTAATTCATCCACTTTTTTGAGAAGTGCAGGATTAAAAGAAAGCTCAGAATCAGCCTCTTCAACAGGCTCCTTCTGTGGCTCTTCAAAGTTAATAAATAACGATAATTGATCCTGAAGAATGCGTGCTGCAAAAGCAACAGCATCCTCACCATTAACAGCACCGTTTGTTTCAATCGTGAGCGTTAATTTATCATAATCGAGAACTTGACCTTCGCGTGTATTTTCTACTTTATAAGATACCTTACGGATCGGTGAATAAAGACTATCAATTGGAATAAGCCCTATACGTGCATCATCAACACAATTACGATCAGATGGAACATACCCCTTTCCTGTGTTGACAATAAATTCCATACGAATTTCAGCTTCTTCATCAAGAGTACAAATAACATGATCTGGATTTAGAATTTCCATATCTCCAACTGTACTGATATCTCCCGCTTTCACAACACCAGGCCCCTCTTTATAAACGACAACACGTTTAGGCCCTTCTTCTTCCATACGAAGCGCAATTTCTTTTATATTCAGAATAATATCCGTAACATCCTCACGCACACCTGGAATCGATGAAAATTCATGCAAGACACCGTCAATCTGCACAGCAGTAATAGCAGCACCACGAAGCGAAGATAACAAAACGCGACGAAGCGCATTTCCTAACGTTAAACCAAAACCACGCTCAAGAGGTTCAGCAATCACACTTATAATATTTGGATTATCATGTGCACATGATTCAACCTTATTGGGTTTAATAAGTTCCTGCCAGTTTTTCTGGATCATATTTTTATTCCCGTTCTTTAGTTCCGTTACCATTCAATCGTAACGACCAATGTGAACATCAGAGAAATCTCCGACAACAAAAAACAACACCCAATTAAACACGCCGCCTTTTCCGCGGACGACATCCATTATGAGGAATTGGTGTTACATCGCGAATAGAAGTAATGACAAAACCAACAGATTGCAATGCACGTAAAGCAGATTCACGCCCTGATCCAGGTCCACAAACTTCAACTTCCAAAGAACGCATACCATGCTCTTGCGCTTTTCTTGCACAATCCTCCGCAGCAACTTGAGCAGCAAAAGGTGTCGATTTACGCGCACCTTTAAACCCCTGAGCTCCCGCAGATGACCAGGCAATTGCATTACCCTGAGCATCAGTAATAGTAATCATTGTGTTATTAAATGTTGAATTAATATGTACAACACCCGATGAAATATTTTTACGTTCGCGACGACGAACACGTGTGGCTTCCTTGGCCATAATTTCCCTTTCAACGATCTCATCACTGCCGTAACATCAGCAGCTCCACCTTTTTTCCTTGTCAAAAAAATCAAACAAGAAAAAGAATATATAAAAAACCTTCCACAAAGGCCCTTATTTCTTCTTACCGGCGATTGCCTTAGCCGGACCTTTACGTGTACGGGCATTCGTATGTGTACGCTGTCCTCGGACAGGCAAAGACCGGCGATGACGCAATCCTCGATAACAACCAAGATCCATCAAACGCTTAACATTCATAGCAACCTCACGACGAAGATCACCTTCAACTTGATACCCCTGATCTATTGCCTCACGAATCTGCAGCACCTCAGCATCTGAAAGCTCATGCACACGACGCCCCAAAGGAATGCCAACTCTTTCAATAATTTCTTGAGCAAATTTTGGTCCAATCCCGTGGATATATTGAAGCGCAATAATTACACGCTTATTTGTCGGGATATTGACGCCAGCAATACGAGCCACGCCTACTCTCCTTAGTTATTTTGACAAATTGTTATAAAATACCTGATATACCTTACAGAAAAAAATAGACTCAGAAAAAAATTCTTCCGAATCCTATTATTTCACTAAAATAAATTAAATTCACTTTTGATAGATTTCATCTCAAAAGTCAACTCTTTTCATTTATTTCTAAAAAAAAATCTCATGAAAGAAACCCTCTAATCATACGTGTCACTTCAGCAACACCAATCATTCCATCAATAACCTTCAACATTCCCCTCTCTGAATAAAATTTTGATAAGGGAGCTGTTTTTTCACGATATTCTACTAATCTTTTTGCAAAAGCAACAGGATTGTCATCTAAACGAACCTGTCCACCAGTCGCTATTGTTTCCTCAACGCGCTTCTTCATACGTTCAATCAACACGTCTTCATCAACACACAATTCAATAACAGCATTAAGCCGCATATTTTTTGAATCCAGTATCTGTTGCAACGCTTCTGCTTGCCCCACAGTTCGCGGATATCCATCCAAAACAAAACCGTTTACACAATCAGCTTCATCAATCCGATCTGATACGATTTGATTAACAATACTATCAGGTACCAAAGTACCAGAACTTATAATAGCTTTAGCTTTTTTACCAATCTCCGTTTCTTTGGCAATCACCTCACGCAACATATCCCCTGTTGATAAATGAGGAATGTTATATTCCTCAGTCAACATTTTTGCTTGCGTACCTTTTCCCGCTCCAGGAGGACCTAAAAGAATAACTCTCATCGATTCCTTTTACCTCCACGAAGTTTTGATTTTTTTATCAACCCTTCATATTGGTGGGCAACAAGATGCCCCTGAATTTGAGCAACCGTATCAAGTGTAACAGTAACAACAATCAACAAGGATGTTCCCCCAAGATAAAAAGGAACCTGTAATGCAGATATCATAAATTCAGGTAACAAACAAACCAAGATAATATAAAGTGCCCCCACAACAGTAATACGCGTCAAAACGTAATCAATATATTCGGCTGTACGCTCACCTGGACGAATCCCTGGAATAAAACCAGAATGTTTTTTCAACTGATCTGCAGTATCACTTGGATTAAACACAATAGCTGTATAAAAAAAGCAAAAAAACGCCATTAAAAATGCATAAACAATCATATAAAGTGGCTGTCCATGACCAAGAGCATAAGAAATCTCCTGAACCCATTGTGGCATTTTATCAGAAAAATTATTAATAGTGGCAGGTAATAATAATAAAGATGAAGCAAAAATAGGTGGAATAACACCAGCAGTATTCAACTTTAAAGGAAGATGCGACATATCTCCTTGAAACATTTGATTACCGACCTGACGTTTCGGGTATTGGATAAGAATTCGCCGTTGCGCACGCTCTATAAAAACAATAAGCCCAATAACCAAAACAGCAATAAGAACGATTCCTATTAAAAGAAAAGTTGATAAATCAGCCTGACTATGAGCTGTCAAAAGCTGAGCAAAAGTAGAAGGAAAGTTGGCTACAATCCCTGTAAAAATGATAAGAGAAACCCCATTACCAATACCACGTGACGTAATTTGCTCGCCAAGCCACATAAGAAACATCGTTCCGCCAACAAGCGTAATAACAGAAGAAATACGAAACATAAGACCTGGTTCTAAAACAATTTGAAGCCCCGACCCTATACCGCTTTCAAGCGCAACCGCAATACCAAAAGCTTGTAGAATTGCCAATACGACTGTTACATAACGCGTATATTGATTGATAATCTTACGACCTAAATCCCCTTCTTTTTTAAGAGTTTCCAAAGAAGGAATAATAGATGTTAACAATTGCACAATAATAGATGCCGATATATAAGGCATGATACCCAGCGCAAAAATAGCCATACGCCCAACGGCACCTCCAGCAAACATATTAAAGAGTCCTAATACACCCGACGCGTGATGTTCAAATGTTTGCCGCAAAGCATCGATATTGATACCTGGAAGAGAGATGTAAGTGCCAAAACGATATACAAGAAGCGCCAACAGAGTAAACCAGATGCGTTTCTTTAATTCAGTTGCACGCGAAAAGGTGCCAAAATTTATATTGGAAGCAAATTGCTCTGCTGCTGATGCCATAAAACGTCTCCACTTTACACTTCAGTTTTTCAAATCACAGAAGTATAATCCTAAAATTCATATATGCATACACAAACAAATGCAGAACTTAAACAATTCTCCACAAAAGATCCCACAAAACAGATATTATTCTTCTTTAGGTCTCTATTCATATTAAAAAATTATCGAGCAATATCAGGAAGAATAACCTGACCACCCACTTTTTCAATCTTAACACAAGCAGCTTGTGAAGCACCAGAAACATGAAAGGTAATCTTAGCCTTCAAATCACCATCAGAAAGAAGACGAACCCCATCTTTTTCACGACGAATAATACCAGCCTCTTTCAAAGAAACCATATCAACAGGCTTTTCAATATTCAACTTACCTGCATCAACTGCCAACTGAATACGTCCTAGTGAAACTTCATTGTAGGTTTTAGCAAAGAAATTCCTAAATCCACGTTTTGGCAAACGACGATAGATGGGCATTTGCCCACCTTCAAAACCATTAAGGGAAACACCAGAACGTGACTTTTGCCCTTTTACACCACGACCACCAGTCTTACCCGTACCGGAACCAATACCACGCCCAACACGCTTACGATTTTTTGTTGCGCCTTCGCAATCACGTAGTTCATTGAGTTTCATATCTAATACTCCCGCAACCCTTAACCTTCATCTATAACGCGAACAAGATGCCGAACCCGAGCAATCATACCCCGCACACAAAGTGTATCATCTAAAACGCGCCGACGACGCATTTTATTTAGTCCAAGCCCCTTTAAGGTTGCACGCTGAATCTGTGAGTTTCGAATAGGGCTTCCAATTTGTTCCACCGTCACAGTTTTACCACTCTGAGATTTTTTCTGAACCATTTCCTAATTCCTTTTCTGATAATCTCAGAAACTACCCTTCTAGGTCGACTAAATGGCGACGACGCGCCTGCAAAGTCGAATACTTTATACCACGTTGAGCAGCAATATCTCTAGGATGCATTTGATGTTTCAATGCATCAAATGTTGCACGAACCATGTTATAAGGATTCGACGATCCTAGTGATTTTGCAACGACATCCTGCATACCAAGAGCTTCAAAAATAGCACGCATCGGCCCCCCAGCAATAATACCAGTACCAGCAGAAGCCGAGCGTAGCAAAACACGCCCAGCTCCGTGACGACCTTCAAGATCATGATGCAATGTACGCCCAGACCGAAGTGGAACATAAATCATCCCACGCTTTGCAGATTCCGTTGCTTTACGAACGGCTTCTGGAACTTCACGGGCTTTACCATGTCCAAAACCCACACGCCCTTTTTGATCTCCAACGACAACAAGAGCAGCAAAACCAAAACGCCGACCACCCTTTACAACTTTAGCAACACGATTGATATGAACGAGCCTATCGACAAATTCATTATCGCGTTCTTCTCTCTCACCACGTTCTTTTTGTGCCATTCCTCATTCCTTTTTCTTTTCCGGAAGCACGATAACAAAG
Organism: Bartonella sp. AA168HLJHH; assembly: GCF_042197365.1. Lineage (NCBI taxonomy): Bacteria > Pseudomonadati > Pseudomonadota > Alphaproteobacteria > Hyphomicrobiales > Bartonellaceae > Bartonella > Bartonella sp. AA168HLJHH. The sequence goes on from NZ_JBHIRS010000003.1 coordinate 180,597, forward strand.
TCCCTCATCAAACTGGAAGAACTTAAACGAAATACTCTAAACTCTCCTTACTCATTCATAAATAAGAAATTTTAGAAATTCAAACCACCTTCACGAGCAGCTTCAGCTAAAGCTTTGACGCGACCATGGTACACATACGCTCCACGATCAAAAACCACCTCATTAACACCCGCTTTCTTCGCACGCTCAGCAATTAACTTACCAACAGCAAAGGCCGCCTTTTTATCAGCACCACTCTTTAACGATTTTTTCAAATCACTTTCAAGAGTAGAGGCTGAAACAAGTGTACATCCCCGCAAATCATCGATAACTTGAGCATAAATGTTCTGATTTGAACGATAAACACTAAGGCGAGGACGATCATGAGAAACCATTTTAATTCTACGACGAACGCGCCTTGCACGACGTTGGATAATGTCCTTAGATGAAACCATAATACAAAATCCTTATTTCTTTTTACCTTCTTTACGGAAGATACGTTCATCTGCATGCTTAACACCTTTACCTTTATAAGGCTCAGGCTTACGATACTCACGAATCTCCGCTGCAACTTGTCCAACTTGCTGTTTATCAATTCCAGAAACAACAATTTCCGTTGGCTTAGGAACAGTCACAGTAACACCCGACGGAACTTTATAAACCACATCATGCGAAAAGCCCAGAGATAGTTGAACATCCTTACCCTGCAAAGCAGCACGATAACCAACCCCATTAATCTCCAACCTCTTTTCAAAACCATCTTTCACACCACAAAAAATGTTCTCAATCATTGAGCGCGACATACCCCATTTAGAACGCGCATCTTTTGACTGATCCCGCGGCATAACTGATATGATATTCTCCTCAAGTTTGACTAAGACTTCATCATTGACGACGTAACTCAGCTCACCTTTTGGACCTTTTGCCTTAACCAGCTGTCCTTCAACAGTAGCAGTAACTCCAGAAGGAATTGAAATGGGTTTCTTTCCAATACGAGACATTGTTCTAACCTACTTTTTCTTCCGTTTTCTTGACATAACTTAGAAAACACGACAAAGGAGTTCTCCACCAACATTCTGTTCACGCGCCTCATGATCTGCCATGACGCCTTTAGGAGTCGATAAAATCGAAATACCAAGGCCATTTGCCACCTGAGGAAGTGACTTAGCAGAAACATACACACGACGCCCTGGCTTTGATACACGTGAAATCTCACGAATAGCAGCCAGCCCTTCAAAATACTTCAATTCGATTTCAATCTCCGCTTTCCCATCACCTAAATCAATTCGATTATATCCGCGAATATAACCCTCCGACTGAAGAACATCAAGAACGTGCGCACGAAGCTTCGAATCTGGAGTAACTACTTTACCTTTTTTACGACCAAGTGCATTACGAATACGTGTTAACATATCACCAAGAGGATCTGACATAGACATTAAATAATCTCCTCTTACCAACTAGACTTTACAATACCAGGAATATAGCCAATAGAGCCAAGCTCACGCAACGCAATTCGCGACATTTTTAATTTACGATAATAAGCCCGCGGACGACCTGAAACCTCACAGCGATTACGAATACGAACTTTCGAAGAATTACGCGGCAACTCTGCCAACTGAACAGAAGCTTTAAAACGTTCCTCAAGAGAAACCTTCTGATCCATAACTATTGCTTTCAAACGTGCACGACGGGCAGCATAGCGCTTTACCATCACCTCACGACGCTTATTTTTTTCAACGGCACTTACTTTGGCCATAATTTCACCTCACTACGTTTGCCGTTACGAACGAAAAGGAAAATTAAAAGCACGCAATAACTCACGAGCTTCATCATCCGTTTTTGCTGTCGTACAAACGATAATATCCATGCCCCAAATTTGATCAACTTTATCATAGTTGATTTCTGGAAACACAATGTGTTCTTTAATACCCATAGCAAAATTGCCACGACCATCAAAACTCTTTGGATTTAAACCACGAAAGTCACGAACCCGCGGAAGAGCAATCGTCACAAGACGATCTAAAAACTCAAACATACGATCTTTACGTAATGTAACTTTAGCCCCAAGAGGCATTCCTTCACGAACCTTAAAGGTCGCAATAGAATTACGCGCACGCGTAACAACAGCCTTCTGACCCGTTATTAGCCCTAAATCCTCAGCGGCAAGGGAAGGCTTCTTCGAATCAGCAGTTGCTTCACCTATCCCCATATTTATTACAACTTTATCAATCCGCGGAATTTGCATCGCATTTCTGTAATTAAACTTCTCTTGAAGCATTTTACGAATCACTTCAAAATAATGCGCTTTCATACGCGGTATTTGTCTTTCCTCAGCCATTAATCAACTCTCCCGAACGCTTGGCAAAACGAACTTTATTACCATCTGCATTCATACGAAAGCCTACACGTGTAGGCTTACCATCTTTAGGATCAGCAATCGCCAAATTAGACAGATGAATCGGAGCTTCTTTAGAAATAATTCCAGCTTCTTGCTTCTGCGTTTGACGTTGATGACGTTTAATCATATTAATCCCACGAACAAAAGCCTTATTCTCTTTTGGATTAACCTTAATTACTTCACCACTACATCCTTTATCCTTACCGGACAAAACAACAACTTTATCACCTTTTCGAATCTTTTGCATAACATTTACTCCTTACAGAACTTCAGGAGCAAGCGAGATGATCTTCATATGATTCCTACCACGCAATTCACGGGGAACAGGTCCAAAGATACGAGTACCGATCGGCTCTTTTTTGTTATCCACTAAAACCGCAGCATTACTATCAAAACGAATGACACTACCATCTGCGCGACGAATATCCTTAGCAGTACGAACCACAACAGCTTTCATAACATCACCTTTTTTAACACGGCCACGAGGAATTGCATCCTTAACCGAAACAACAATAATGTCACCGACCGAAGCATATTTCCGCTTTGAACCGCCTAACACTTTGATGCACATGACACGACGCGCTCCAGAATTATCAGCAACGTCGAGGTTTGTTTGCATCTGAATCATGACTGGCCACCTTCTCTTAATACATATATCCGATTGTATCTTTTACACACTCGGATTTGCCTGCCAAATAACGATAAAGTTATCGTCTTCAAATTTATCAATGATAACCACACTGTTAAATTCTAAAACAATAAGCTTAACTCTTTACGCTACATTGTCTTTTACAACAATCCAACATTTATCTTTCGAAATTGGTCTAGATTCTTGAATAGAAACTTGATCCCCAATCTTGAATTGGTTGTTTTCGTCATGCGCTTTATAATTTTTAGACTGCCGAACAGTCTTCTTAAGAAGCGGATGAGAATAACGGCGTTCAACTTTGACAACAACAGTCTTATCACTTTTGTCGCTAATAACAACACCCTGCAAAACGCGTTTAGGCATCTCTTATTTCCTTAAACCTTACTTTCACTTATCTTTTGACGAAGAAAAGTTTTAATACGCGCAATATCACGACGAACTTGTCTAACGCGCGCAGTCTTTTCTAATTGACCTGTTGCTTTTTGAAAACGCAAATTAAATTGCTCTTTCTTTAACTTAGCCAATTCATCTTTCATTTGGTCGAGCGTTTGCGCCCGTAATTCTGTGGCTCTCATCGCTTAACCTCATTATTCAGCAATACGCTGGATGAAACGCGTTTTTATAGGCAACTTTGCAGCACCCAATCTTAGTGCTTCACGTGCAACATCCTCCGGAACTCCATCAAGCTCAAACATGACGCGCCCAGGAGCAACACGTGCAGCCCAATAATCAACACTTCCCTTACCTTTACCCATACGAACTTCAGTCGGTTTAGATGTAACCGGAAGATCTGGAAAAATGCGAATCCACACACGACCAGAACGCTTCATATAACGTGTAATCGCACGACGCGCCGCTTCAATTTGACGAGCAGTAACCCGCTCCGGCTCAACAGCCTTCAAACCGTAGGCACCGAAATTCAAATCCGTACCACCCTTCGCAAAACCGTGAATACGGCCTTTGAACTGTTTACGGAACTTTGTGCGCTTTGGCTGCAACATTGTTCTCTACTCCAAATTTTAGTTCAATCTCAAAAACTAAGCATTTTCGCGGCGACGATTCGATGAAGAACCAGATTGATCAGCTTCCGTAGCACGACGTTCTGAAGCCATCGGATCATGCTCAAGAATCTCACCCTTAAAGACCCAAACTTTAATACCACAAATACCATAAGCGGTCTTAGCTTCTGCTGTACCGTAATCAACATCAGAACGCAAGGTATGAAGTGGAACACGACCTTCACGATACCATTCCATACGAGCAATTTCAGCACCACCAAGACGGCCAGAACAATTGATACGAATACCTTCCGCACCAAGACGCATAGCAGACTGAACAGCACGCTTCATTGCACGACGAAAAGCAACACGACGCTCTAACTGTTGAGCAATTGATTGCGCAATAATTGTCGCATCAATCTCCGGTTTACGAATCTCCACAATATTCAATGAAGTTTCAGCATCCGTCATTTCTGAGAGCTTACGACGAAGCTTTTCGATATCAGCACCCTTTTTACCAATAATCAAACCAGGACGTGCAGAATGAATTGTAATACGACACTTTTTATGAGGACGCTCAATAACAACCTTAGAAATAGCCGCCTGTTTAAGCTCCTCAAGCACATATGAACGAATTTTCAAATCTTCATGAAGAAGGCGCCCATATTCACCACTATCAGCATACCAACGAGAGTCCCAAGTCCGATTAACACCAAGACGAAGTCCTATTGGATTGATCTTCTGCCCCATTACGCGGCCTCCACTTTTTCGGTAATTTCACGAACAATAACAGTAAGATGCGAAAATGGACGTTCAATTCTACTAGCACGCCCTCGACCACGAACATGAAAGCGCTTCATCACTATCGACTTACCAACATAAGCTTCCGCCACAACAAGCGAATCAATATCAAGATCGTGGTTATTTTCTGCATTTGCAATTGCTGATTCAAGCGTTTTTTTCACAGTAGCAGCAATACGCTTGCGTGAAAACATCAAATCAGCGAGCGCTACATTAACTCTTTTACCACGAATCATTGCAGCAACTAAATTAAGCTTCTGCGGACTAACACGAATTGTCCGCGTGACAGCTCTTGCTTCATTATCTTTAAGCTGGCGCGAAACTTTAGCTTTTCCCATTCCTACTTCCTCTTCGCTTTCTTATCGGCACCATGACCATAATAAGTCCGGGTAGGAGCAAACTCACCAAACTTATGCCCAACCATCTCTTCAGAAACAGAAACAGGAATATGCTTATTACCGTTGTAAACACCAAAAGTTAAACCAACAAATTGCGGTAAAATAGTAGAGCGACGACTCCATATTTTTATAACTTCGTTGCGCCCACTTGCACGTACCTTCTCTGCTTTACCAAGAAGATAGCCGTCAACAAACGGACCTTTCCACACTGAACGAACCACCTCAGACTACCTTTCTCATTTCTTGCGTTGATGACGCGTACGCATAATAAATTTATCAGTGGCTTTATTGGAGCGCGTACGCTTACCTTTCGTAGGTTTACCCCAAGGAGAAACTGGATGGCGTCCCCCCGATGTACGACCTTCACCACCACCGTGTGGATGATCAACGGGGTTCATAGCAACACCACGAACATGTGGACGTTTACCACGCCAACGTGACCGACCCGCCTTACCATCATTAATATTCCCATGATCAGGATTTGAAACAGCGCCAACAGTTGCAAAACAGCTACTCGGAACCAAACGCTGTTCACCAGAATTTAAACGAAGAATAGCCATACCATGATCTCGTCCAACCAACTGCGCATAAGCACCTGCTGAACGTGCAATCTGCCCCCCTTTTCCTGGCTTCATCTCAACATTATGAATAATTGTGCCTACAGGCATATTACCAAGAGGCATAGCATTACCTGGTTTAACATCCACATTTAAACCAGCCATAACAGAATCACCAACACCAAGACGCTGTGGCGCAAGAATATAACTCAATTGCCCATCCTCATAGCGGATTAAAGCAATAAAAGCGGTACGATTAGGATCGTATTCTAAACGCTCAACCTTTGCTGAAACATCACGTTTAAGACGCTTAAAGTCGACAAACCGATAACTACGTTTATGTCCACCACCCTGAAAACGAGCAGTAACACGACCGCGATTATTACGCCCACCCTTTGAAGACAAACCTTCAGTTAACATCTTTATAGGTTTTCCCTTATAAAGACAAGAACGTTCCACAATAACAAGCTGACGCTGCCCAGGTGTAGTTGGATTAAATTGCTTAAGTGCCATTATTCCTATCTCCGAGCCTCTTAAAGACCTGTCGAAACGTCGATAGTCTGACCACTGGCCAGAGTTACGATCGCTTTTTTGACATCACTCTGCCGACCAACTATACCTTTGAAACGCTTCACTTTACCCTTACGGACTATCGTATTAACTGCTTTAACTTTTACGCTAAAAAGCGCTTCAACAGCAGCCTTAATCTCAGGCTTCGTCGCTTTCGGCGCGACATTAAAAGCAACTTGATTATATTCAGAAATCATAGTCACCTTTTCAGTAATAACTGGACTAATAATTATATCATAATGGCGAATATCTGTCATTTAAAACGCTCCTCAAGAGCCTCAACAGCTGCTTTTGATAAAACAAGTTTGCTGCGACGCAAAATATCATAAACATTAATTCCCTGAATAGGCAAAATGTCAATATTAGGGATATTAGAGGCTGCACGAAAAAAGTTAATATCAATCTCTTTACCACCAATCAAGAGAGCGTTATTAAATCCAAGCTTAGAAAAATGAGAAACAAGCATTTTCGTTTTAGCATCCTTAACAGCCAACTCATCCACAATAATCAAATCTTTTGCTTTTAATTTTGCAGATAAAGCAAGACGCAACCCAAGAGCACGAATTTTTTTAGGAAGATCATGCGCATGGCTGCGAACCACCGGTCCATGTGCCTTACCCCCACCTCTAAACTGCGGTGCACGTGCAGATGAATGTCGAGCACGCCCAGTTCCTTTCTGTTTAAACATTTTTGCCCCTGTTCGCGACACATCAGAACGACCTTGGGATTGATGACTTCCCTGCTGACGACGTGCAAGCTGCCAACGAACAACACGTTGCAAAATATCCTCACGCGGAACAAGATCAAAAATAGCTTCAGAAACCTTTAATTTGCCAGCTTCATTACCATCAAGAGTTTTAATTACAAGATCCATTATTAGGCTCCCTCAACCTCAGAGGTTTCCGTCACCGGAGTAACCATTTCCGCTTTCTCTTTCACAAGACGGCGAATACCAGCAGGCTTTGGAGCATTATCAGGAAGACGCTTCTTCACAGCATCCCGTATCAAAATCCAAGAACCTTTAGAACCAGAAACAGCACCACGCACTAAAATTAAACCACGCTCACTATCAGTGGAAATAACTTCAATATTCTGTGTTGTTACACGCACTTGCCCCATATGGCCAGCCATTTTTTTACCTTTAAAAACTTTACCAGGATCTTGGCACTGCCCTGTAGAACCATGAGCACGATGTGTAATCGAATTACCATGAGAAGCACGATGCCCACCAAAGTTATGTCGTTTCATAACACCAGCAAACCCCTTACCAATACTGGTACCAGTCACATCAACTCTTTGTCCTGGAACAAAATGTTCCACTGTAATCTCAGTACCAACATCAAGAAGATTGTCGGGACTCACACGAAACTCTGCTATTTTGGCTTTAGGCTCGACAGAAGCCTTAGCAAAATGTCCACGAAGAGCTTGTGAAGTATTCTTAACCTTAGCAAAGCCTACACCTAATTGAACAGCAGTATAACCATTCTTTTCAACTGTACGCTGAGCAACGACTTGACAATTCTCCAAACGAAGTACCGTCACCGGCACATGCTCACCAGCATCATTATAAATACGGGTCATGCCCAGCTTCTGTGCTATTACACCTGAACGCATCGGGTCTGTTCCTTCTGTCCTCAAACCTCAGAGCTTAATTTCTACATCCACACCAGCAGAAAGATCGAGCTTCATAAGCGCATCCACTGTTTGCGGCGTTGGATCAACAATGTCAAGAAGACGCTTATGTGTTCGCATCTCAAACTGCTCACGACTTTTCTTATCGATATGCGGTCCACGATTGACCGTAAACTTCTCAATCCGCGTCGGAAGCGGAATGGGACCACGGACATTTGCACCGGTACGTTTAGCAGTCGATACAATCTCACGCGTCGACGTATCAAGAATTCTATGATCAAACGCTTTCAAGCGAATGCGAATATTCTGACTGTTCATGCTCTTTATTTCCCTGTTATACAAAGTGCCTTCAATAATCAAAGCACTCAACAAGCATTATTTATTCAATGATCTTAGAGACGATACCGGCACCAACAGTACGACCACCTTCACGAATAGCAAAAC